>NZ_JBEXYK010000047.1:0-83014 GCF_040630865.1 Nonomuraea sp. NPDC005730 | reverse complement strand
GTCACCGTCAGGGGCCTGACGGTGACGGCCGGGGTGGTGCGGGTCAGCTGGCCCAGTCGAGCAGGGGGCGGGTGTTGCTCGGGTGGCGCAGCTTCGACAGCGACTCCTTCTCCAGCTGGCGGATGCGCTCGCGGGTCAGGCCGAGGTGCTTGCCGATCTCGTCCAGCGTGTGCGGCTTGCCGTCCACCAGGCCGAACCGCAGGGCCATGATCTTCGACTCGCGGGGCGAGAGGTTGTCGAGCACGCCGCGCAGCTGGTCGCCCAGCAGCTGGCGGTCGACGATCTCCGACGCCTCCGGCGAGTCGACGTCCTCGATGAGGTCGCCGATCGTGGTCTCGCCGTCCTCGCCGATGGTCGCGTTGAGCGAGATCGGCTGGCGGCTGGTGCGCAGCAGCTCCTCGATCTGGTCCGGCGTCTTGTCGAGCTCGACGGCCAGCTCCTCGGGCGTGGGCTCGCGGCCCAGCCTCTGGTGCATGTCCCGCTCGACCCGCGACAGCTTGGAGAGCATCTCCAGCACGTGCACGGGCAGCCGGATCGTCCGGGCGGAGTCGGCGAAGCCGCGCTGGATGGCCTGCCGGATCCACCACATGGCATAGGTGGAGAACTTGAAGCCCTTGGTGTAGTCGAACTTCTCCACGGCCCTGATCAGCCCCAGGTTGCCCTCCTGGACGACGTCCAGCAGGGACATGCCGCGGTCGGTGTACTTCTTGGCCACCGAGACCACCAGGCGCAGGTTGGCCTCCAGCATGTGGTCCTTGGCCTGCCGGCCGTCCTCGATGACCAGGTGCAGGTCGTCGAGCACGGACGGTGGCGCGTCCGGGTCGCTCTCCAGCTTGTACTCGGCGTACAGGCCGGCCTCGATCCGGCGGGCCAGCTCGACCTCCTGGGCGGCGGTGAGCAGGGTACGGCGGCCGATCGACTTCAGGTACGTGTGCACCGAGTCGCCCATCACGGACTGGTTGTCGTCCAGGTCCATGGCCTCGGTCTCGATCTCGGCGTCCTCGGCCGTCAGTTCGAGGTCGTCGGGGGCCACGTCCTCCTCGTGCTCCGGCTTGCCGTCCACCGGGCTTTTTGCCTCGGCGGCCGTGCGGCCGGTAGCCTTTGCCCCGGAAGCCTTCCTCGGCTTGGGGGCGCTCTTGTTCGCGGTCTTCTGGGTGGTCTTCCTGGCGGCGGTCTTGGCCAGCGACGGCTCGTTCTCGGCAGCCAGGCTCACACCGGCCTCCGAGAGCTCGCGCAGGATCGTGCGGCCTTCAGAGGGGCTGATGCCGGCCTCGGCGAACGCGTCGCGCAGCTCCGCCAGAGAAAGGTGACCCTGGGCTCGCCCTCGTTCAATGAGCTGGTCGAGAGTCGCGGGTGGGGTCGCCACGGCGGTTCTGGGCATGAGGACACCTCCTCCGTACGGAGTCGAAGCGATCAGGCAGGTTGTGGTGGGGCGGTGGTCAATCTCCGCACGGCGCACCAGTATCAATAACGCCATCCACCGCTATTTGTTCCCGGAGGGATGAAAAAGGGGCGGAACGCCCAGAGGGCCCGCCACCCCCGGGAGGCGGGAACTACTCCGCTACCTCGAAGCTTCCGGTCCCCTCGGGCATGGGCATGGGCTCGGCCTCTTCCATGCGCTTGTCGGTCCAGTAGTCGATGACCTCGCGCGGATCGGGATTGACCTCCGTGGACACCACGACGCCCTCGGTGTCGCCGGGCGAGGGCACCGGCCGGCCGGTCGGCGACGTCTGCTCGACCACGGCCCGGGTCTCCCTGGCGACCGCGTCGAGCTTGCCCGCCGAGGCGGCCGCCGCGACCGACGCGCCGCCGACGACGATCACGCCGACGACCGCCGCGGACGCCCACATCTTGCGGGTCTGGTTCATGAAGGCTCCCTTCCTTCTCTCCCGTTATGACGCAGCCGCACCGCGTCAGGTTCCTGTGCGCAGCCGTACGAGATCGGTCTTGCCGTTGGGCAGCAGCGGCAGGCGGGGGAGGAGGCGCAGGCCGCGGGGCGCGGCGTGGGCGGGCAGCCGGTCGCGGCAGTAGGCGCGCAGCTCGGCCAGCGTGGGCGGCGCGGCGGGGTCGGCCGGCACCACGAACGCCGTGACCGCCTCGCCCCACTCCGGATCGGGCAGGCCGGCCACGGCCACGTCGGCGACCTCGGGGTGCGTGCCGAGCACCGCGCTCACCACGGCGGCCACGACCTTCTCGCCGCCGGTGTTGACGACGTCGTCGGCCCGGCCGAGCACACGCAGCCGGCCGCCGTTCAGCTCGCCGAGGTCGGAGGTGACGAACCAGTCGCCGTCGAACGCGGTCCGCCCGCCGAAGCGGTAGCCGGAGAAGAGCACGGGCCCGGCGATCCTGATCAGGCCGTCCGCGCCGATTTTGAGATCTACATCGTAAAGGGGGCGGCCGTCGTAGACGCAGCCGCCGCACGTCTCGCTCATCCCGTACGTGGTGAACACCCGCGCGCCGAGCTCCACGGCCCGCTCGACCAGCCCGGCCCTGGGTGCCGCGCCGCCGAGCAGGATCGTGCGGAACACCGACAGGTCGGCGCCGGTCTCGACCAGCCGGTGGAGCTGCGTCGGCACCAGGGAGACGTGGTGGGCGCCCGAGGACAGCACGGCCCGCACGTCGAAGGAGGGGTGGATGATCGGGTCGCTGCCCGACAGCAGGGCGCGGACCAGCACCTGCAGGCCGGAGACGTGCGAGACGGGCAGGCAGCACAGCCACCGGTCGCCCTCGGCGGCCCCGATCCTGCTCAGCGAGGCCGACGCCGAGGCGCGCAGTGCGGAGGCCGACAGCTGCACGCCCTTGGGCGCGCCGGTGCTGCCGCTGGTGGCGATGACGACCGCCACGTCGCCGGGGACGCCCTCGCCGCCGGGCCGCGGCTCGCCGCCGGCGTGCGTGGGACGAAGAGCCTGCAGGGCCTGGTGCTCGTGGCCCGGCTGGAGCGGCAGGACGGCCGGGCCGTCGCCGGAGAGCGCGTCGCGGATCGCGGTGAAGAGGCCGGGGCCGGGAGGCTGCACAATGGCATGCAGCGGACGGTCCGGATGCGACGGGTTCCTCCACATGCTCGTAAGGTTAATGGCGACAGGTCGGACACAGGTGCAGGGTAGGGTCGTGACGCGTTCTCCCGTGGTCTTCCGGATTCCGATGCGGACGCGGTTTCGCGGGCAGACCGTCAGGGAAGGCGTGCTGCTGCACGGTCCGGCGGGCTGGGGCGAGTTCTCCCCGTTCCCCGAGTACGGTCCGCGCGAGTGCGCCCGCTGGCTGGCGTGCGCCCGTGAGGCCGCCTTCGAAGGCTGGCCCGAGCCGGTGCGCGACCGCGTCCCGGTCAACGCCACCGTCCCGGCGGTCGACGCCGAGCAGGCCCACGAGCTGGTACGGGGCTCCGGCTGCGGCACGGCGAAGGTCAAGGTGGCCGAGCGCGGCCAGACGTTCGCCGACGACCTGGCGCGGGTGGAGGCGGTGCGTGACGCCCTGGGGCCGTCCGGGCGGCTGAGGGTCGACGTCAACGGCGCCTGGGAGGTCGACGAGGCCGTCACCCGGCTCAAGCGGCTCGACCGGTTCGGCCTGGAGTACGCCGAGCAGCCGTGCGCGACCCTGGCGGAGCTGGCGGCGGTGCGCAGGGCGGTCGACGTGCCGATCGCGGCCGACGAGTCGATCCGGCGCGCCGAGGACCCGCTGCGGGTGAGGGCGGCCGAGGCGGCCGACATCGCCGTGGTCAAGGTGCAGCCGCTGGGCGGGGTGCGCGCCGCGCTGCGGGTGGTGGAGTCGTGCGGCCTGCCCGCCGTGGTCTCCAGCGCCGTGGAGACGTCCGTGGGTCTGGCCGCGGGGGTCGCGCTGGCGGCGGCGCTGCCGTCGCTGCCGTACGCGTGCGGGCTCGGCACGATGTCGTTGCTGGCGGGCGACGTGGTGGACGACTCGCTGGTGCCCGTGGACGGCTGGCTCCCGGTGCGACGCCCCTCGGTGAATTTTCAGCATTTGTCGGAAGTTGAGATTGAATCTCCCCAGTGGCTCGGCCGGATGCAGGAGGCGTCACTTTGAACCCCGCAACCGCGCTGGCCACCGTGCTCGTCGACGAGCTGGTGCGCTGTGGCCTGACCGACGTGGTGCTCGCCCCCGGCTCCCGTTCGGCGCCCCTCGCCCTGGCGCTGCACGCCGAGTCGCGGGTGCGCCTGCACGTCCGCATCGACGAGCGCTCGGCCTCCTTCCTCGCGCTCGGCCTGGCCAAGCGCTCCGAGCGGCCGGTGGCGCTGATCTGCTCCTCCGGCACGGCCGCGGCCAACTTCCATCCGGCGGTGATCGAGGCCGACGAGTCGGGCGTGCCGCTGCTCGTCCTCACCGCCGACCGTCCGCCCGAGCTGCGCGGCACCGGCGCCAACCAGACGATCGACCAGGTCAAGCTGTACGGCACCGCCGTCCGCTGGTTCGCCGAGGTCGGCGTGCCCGAAGACCGTCCCGGCATGGTCGCCTACTGGCGTTCGCTGGCCTGCCGCGCCTACCAGCGGGCCGCCGGGGCGGGCAATCCCGGCCCCGTGCACCTCAACCTGGCCTTCCGTGAGCCGCTGATCCCCGACGGCGACACGAGCTGGTCCGAGCCGCTCGACGGCGGCGCGAACGGCCCCTGGGTGCGGGCCCGCGTCGCGCCCCCGCCCATCGCCCTGCACATCCCGCCCACCAGGCGCGGCGTGCTCGTCGTCGGCGACGGCGCGGCCAACGTCCGGCGCTACGTGGCCGCCGCAGGCATGGCCGGCTGGCCGGTGCTGTCGGAGCCCAACGGCGGCGCCCGCTACGGCGACCACTCCATCTCCAGCTACCACTACCTGCTCGGCACGCCCGAGTTCGCCGACTCCCACCGCCCCGACGTGGTCGTCACGCTGGGCCGGCCCGGCCTGTCACGGCCGCTGCTGTCGTGGCTGAAGCGGACGGACGAGCACATCGTGGTCGCCCCCGACCTCGACCGCTGGCCCGACCCGACCAGGTCGGCGACCCAGGTCGCGCAGGCCGTGGAGATCCCGGTGGCCTCCGGCGACGACAGCTGGCTGCACGCCTGGCGGCAGGCCGACGCGGCCGTCCGGTCGGCCCTCGACGCGGTCCTGGACGTCTCCGGCACCTCCGAGCCGCGCCTGGCCCGCGACCTGGCCGACGCGCTGCCCAACGGCGCGCTGCTGTTCTGCGGCTCCTCGATGCCGATCAGGGACCTCGACCAGTTCATGCGGCCGCGGCGCGGCATCAGGCTCATGGCCAGCCGGGGCGCCTCGGGCATCGACGGGCTGGTGTCCACGGCCATGGGGGCCGCGCTGGCGCACAACGGGCCCTCGTACGCGCTGCTCGGCGACCTGTCGTTCCTGCACGACCAGAACGGGCTGATCCTCGGCCCCCGCGAGCCTAGGCCGGACCTGTGCATGGTGGTCGTCAACAACGACGGCGGCGGCATCTTCTCGCTGCTGCCGCAGGCGGCGGTGCGCGACCCGTTCGAGCGGGTCTTCGGCACGCCGCACGGCGTCGACCTGGCCTACGCCGCCGCCGCGAGCGGGACGCCGTACACGCTGCTCGGGGACGTCAGCGAGCTGTCCAAGGCGATGCGCGGCGAGGGGCCGCGGGTGGTGGAGGTGCGCACCGACCGCGAGGAGAACGCCGCCGTGCACGGCCGCCTGCGCGAGGCGGCCCAGGACGCCGTGCGCGAGTTCCTCAGCTCCTGAGCGCCTCCAGCAGGCGGTTGAGCGGGCTGTCGAGGCCGTAGCGGTCGGCCAGGGCCACCAGGGCCTCCGGGTCGCGCGGCTTGTCGGGCAGCGTCAGGTCGGCGGCGGGCAGCGGTGCGTCGGAGGCCACCTCGACCACGGCGGGCGCGGCGTCGAGGTAGTCGCGGGCGGCGGCCAGGCGGTTGCGGCTGCCGGCCGGGAAGCCGTCGGTGACGCCGGAGTCGAGCGCTTCCAGCAGGGCGGCGAGCGAGCCGAACCGGGTGATCAGGGCCGCCGCCGTCTTCTCGCCGACGCCGGGCACGCCGGGCAGGCCGTCGCTGGGGTCGCCGCGCAGGGTGGCGAAGTCGGCGTAGGCGCGGCCGGGGACGCCGTACTTGGCGGTGACGAACGCCTCGTCGACGAACTGCAGGTTGCGGATGCCGCGCGCGGTGTAGAGGACGCGGACCGGACGGGAGTCGTCGACCAGCTGGAACAGGTCGCGGTCGCCGGTGACGATCTCGACGGCGCCCTCGGCCTGGTGGGTGAGGGTGCCGATCACGTCGTCGGCCTCGTAGCCGGGCGACTCGGGACGGGCGATGCCCACGGCGTCGAGGACCTGGTTGATCACGGCGATCTGCGGCACCAGCGTCTCGGGCACCTCCTCGACGTCGCCGTGGGCGACCCGGTGCGCCTTGTAGGTCGGGATCGCCGCCACCCTGAAGGCGGGCCGCCAGTCGGCGTCCATGGTGGCGGCCAGCGCCGCCGGGGAGTGTTGACGGACCAGCGTGGCGATCATGTCGATGAGCCCGCGTACCGCGTTGACCGGGGAGCCGTCGGGCGCCTTGACCGACTCGGGCACGCCGTAGAAGGCACGGAAGTAGAGGGACGGTGTGTCCAGAAGCATGAGCACCCGTCTATGGTCGCACTCCCGCCGCCCTCCCGTCCGGCTCCGGGACGGCGACGGCCAGCAGGCACGCGTCGTCCTCGGGGTTGGGGCCGCCGATGTCGGCCAGGAGACGGTCGAGCCCGGCTTCGAGGTCGTGGGCGGACAGGCCGCAGGCGGCCGCCAGCACCAGCTCCAGGCCGACGTCGATGTCGCGGGTGCGCCGCTCGACCAGCCCGTCGGTGAACATCAGCAGCAGGTCGCCGGGGCACAGCCGGGTGTGGGCCAGCTCGTAGGGTCGCCCGGAGACCGCGCCGAGCAGCACGCCCGCCGGCCTGCCCAGCAGGGCCGCCCGGCCCCCGCGCACCAGGATGGGGTCGAGGTTGCCCGCCCGCCCCCAGGTGAACAGCAGCGTGGCGGGGTCGAGGTGGCCGATGACGGCCGTGGCGGTGGTGTCCTTCAGCTGGTGGAGGACGAGGTCGTTGAGCCAGGACAGCAGGCGGTCGGCGGGCCGGCCGGTCATGGTGAGGCCGACGAGGGCGTGGCGCAGGTGGGCCATGTGGGCGATGGCGGGCAGCCCGTGGCCCGACACGTCGCCGATGGCCAGCAGCAGGTGGCCGTCGGGCGTGGTGGCGGCCTCGAACCAGTCGCCGCCCAGGCTCGCGGTCTTCTCGGCCGGCACGTAGCGGACGGCGATCCTGGCCCCCGGCAGGTCGAGGCAGCCGGTGGGCGCGGGCAGGATGGCCTCGCGCAGCGCCAGCATCACGTTACGTTCCTCGGCCGCCTGCTCGCGGGCCTCCAGGAGCTGGCGGCGCGACTCCGACATCATGCGCTCGGCCCTGCGGCGGCCGGTGATGTCCTGGATGACGCCGTGCATGCCGACCGGGCCGCCGGGCGACATCAGCGGTTCGAGCACGACGCGCAGGTCGCGCAGCTCGCCCGTGCCGCGCCTGACGCGGAACTCGGCGTGCACGGGCTCGACGCCCTCCACCACGTGCCACAGCAGCCGGTCGAGCGCGTCGAGGTCGGCCGGCTCGACCATGGCGGCCAGGTCGGGAAGGGACAGCGGCCCCTCCTCGCGGTCTCTTCCGAAGATCGCGTAGACCTGGTCGGACCAGATGGCGGCCCCGGTGCGCAGGTTCCATTCGGCCCAGCCCATGTTGCCCAGCCGCTCGGCGTGGGCCAGCCGGACGGCCAGCAGCTCCGAGCCTGCCCCGCGCGCCCGCCCGTGCGGGGCCTTCTGCCTGACCAGCTCTGCCGCGCCTGCGAAGTCGACCATGGCCTCACTCTCAAAGTGCAGTGGAACTGGACAATTGGTCCCACACTACGTGATCAATGTGGAACGGAGTGTAGTCATGGGCTCTCTTGTTGTGAGAAGTTTTCGCGGATTTTAGCCCTCGGCGGACAAGCGGCCTGCTGGAGTGGGGGCGCCGGCCGTCCGAGTAGATTTGGCTCGTGACGTCCTCAGACCTGTATCCCGTGTCCCGTCTTGCCGCCGCGCAGGAGGCCACCGCCAAGGCCGGCCTCGACGCCCTGCTGCTCACCCCCGGGCCCGACCTGCGCTATGTCAGCGGCTACGACGCCAAGCCGCTGGAGCGGCTGACCTGCCTCGTGGTGCCCGCCTCGGGGGAGGCGTACATGATGGTGCCCCGCCTTGAGCTGCCGGCCGCGCAGGCCTCGCCCGCCTCCCGGCTCGGGCTGGAGTTCGTGGCCTGGGACGAGACCGACGACCCCTACAGCATCGCCGCCTCCCGGCTGGGCCGGGTGGCCAAGGTGGGGCTCGCCGACCGCATGTGGGCCATGTCGTCGCTGCGCTTCCGCGACGTGCTGCCGGAGGCCGAGCAGGTGCTGGCCGGCACGGTGCTGCGCGACCTGCGCATGCGCAAGTCGCCGGCCGAGGTGGCGGCCCTGCGCGAGGCCGGCGAGGCCATCGACGCGGTCCACCGGCAGGTGCCCGGGCTGCTGCGCGCCGGTCGCACCGAGCGCGAGGTGGGCCGCGACATCGCCGAGGCGATCCTGGCCGCCGGCCACGCCACGGTCGACTTCGTCATCGTCGCCTCCGGGCCCAACGGCGCCAGCCCCCACCACGACGTGTCCGACCGGGTGATCCAGGCCGGCGAGCCGGTCGTGGTCGACATCGGCGGCCAGCTCCACAACGGCTACTGCTCCGACTCCACCCGCACCTACTGCGTGGGCGAGCCGCCCGCCGAGTTCGCCGCCTACTACGAGGTGCTGCGCCGCGCCCAGGACGCCGCCTGCGCCGCGGTGCGGCCGGGCGTGTCGTGCGAGTCGATCGACGCGGCGGCCCGCGAGGTCATCGCCGAGGCGGGCTACGGCGACTACTTCATCCACCGCACCGGCCACGGCATCGGCATCGAGACGCACGAGGAGCCCTACATCGTCTCGGGCAACGACGAGCCGATGGAGGCCGGGTTCGCCTTCTCCGTCGAGCCCGGCATCTACCTGCCCGGCCGCCACGGCGCCCGCATCGAGGACATCGTCGTCTGCACCGAGACCGGCGGCGAGCGGCTGAACAACACGCCGCGCGAGCTGGTGACCGTCCAGCCGTAACGGCATGTTCACCGAGGTCAGGTGCGCCACCCGGCCCGGGTCGGCGCGGCCCAACGAGGACCTGGCGGTGGCCGGGCCCTCGTGGGCGGTCGTGCTCGACGGGGCCACGGCGGCGGCGGGGGCCGGCGGCTGCGCCCACGACGTCGCCTGGCTGGTCGGGCGGCTCGGCGGGGCGCTGGCCGCCGGGCTGGCCGCCGGTGGGCGCTCGTCGCTGGCCGACATCCTGGCCGAGGCCATCTCCGTCACCATGGGCGCCCATTCGGGCACGTGCGACCTGGGTGACCCCGACTCGCCGTCCACGACCGTGGCCATGATGCGCCTAGGCGGGGGAGTGGTGGAGTACCTCGTGCTGGGGGACTCCCCGGTTGTGCTCGCGCGGGCCGACGGCGGGGCCGAGGTCATCGGCGACGACCGGGTGGAGCGGCTGCCGGGCGGGCGACCGTACTCGCCGGAGCTGGTGCGGCGCATGCGCAACGCCGAGGGCGGGTTCTGGGTCGCCTCCACCCGGCCCGAGGCCGCCGGGCAGGCGGTCAGCGGGGTCGTGGAGGCGTCCGGGCTGCTGGGGGCCGGGCTGTTCACCGACGGGGTGACCCGGCTGGTGGAGTGGTACGGGTGGAGCTGGGAGGCCGTGCTGGCCGAGCTGGTCGGCGGGGGGCCGGGGGCGGTGATCTCAGCCGTACGGGGGTTGGAGGTCGAACGCGGGGCGGTCCGCGGCAAACCCCACGACGACGCCACCGCCCTCTGGGCCGCCTTCCCTTCCCCACCCCGGCCTCCCGCCTGAGCCCGGCCTCCCGCCTGGCGCTGCCTTCTGCGGGATCCCGCCGTTGGCCTGCCGCTGGCTCGGGATCGGTCGACGGCCTTCCCGCCTGATTCGGCCTCCGGCGTGCCGTCCGTCTCTCGCCTGGCTCGGCCTCTGGGGCTGACCTGGTAGCCGAACTCTCGCTTGACCTGGTCGCTGGATCCCGTTCTGCGCCACATCCCGCGTGGCTTGCGCCGCTGGCATGCCGCGAACAATGGACCGGTCTCCGGTTTCCCGGCGTGGCCCGGCCTCAGGCTGACCGGCCGGCTCCTGTCTTTGCCGGGTACCGGGTGGCTGTCTGGCTCGTGGCGGGCCTGGTCGGTCTTCAGGTGGTGCCTGGGGTGACCGGGCGGTTGGCAGCGGTCGGGGGCGTCTGCTCGGGTGCTTCGCGGTCCGGTTCTGGTGTGGGGATGGGCGGGGGAGGTGGGGATGGCTTGATGGGGTGTATGTGATCATGAAAGAATTCTTCGGCAGGTGCATTCGTCCGGCCGGCTGTTGGGGGGGCGTCGCCATGAGCTGTGTACCGTGCGGGTGGCCCTAGGGTGCCCGGCGAGGAGCTGGACGAGGCGTACCGGCTCGGCCGCACCTGCGCTCTGGCCGCCGAGTGCGGCAGAGACCTGCGGCGTTGCGCCCAGCTGTACGACGGCCTGTTCCCCGGCGCGGCCTTCGACGCCGAGTTCTACCAGGCCCTGACCCTCGGCACGGCCTTCAGCGCCCCCTGGGCGGGCGCGGGCGGGTTGAAGGCGGTCAACCGCAGCGCCCTGTGGGTGCTGGCCGTCGGCCGCCTGGTGGACCACACCGCCACCACCCGCGAACAGGTCGACCGGCTGACGCGCGAGTGCATGGAGGTCGCCGGCGGCGCGGTGCCGCGGTCGCCGGTCACCCGCTTCCTGGCCGACCTGCGTGACGAGCTGGCCACGGTCGAGGGGTTCGGGCCGGCGCAGCGGCTCTGGCACGACCAGCTCGCCCGGACGCTGGCCGGAATGGCCAGAGCCTGGGTGTGGCGGGACACCCGGGCCGTGCCCACGCTGGAGCGCTACCTCGACAACGCCGACAGCCGCGGCTCCTGCTTCGTGGACCTGTCCCACTGGATCTACACCGGCGACGGCTGGACCAGGGGGCACCTGGAGGAGCTACGGGCGGTCAGCCGGCAGGTGCAGCGCTACCTGCACCTGCTCGGCGACGTCGCCTCCTTCCGCAAGGACCTGAGCTGGGGCGATCTCAACGTCCTGGGGCTCGGGGTCACCGGCGGCGAGGTCACCACGGCGATGGACGGCCTGGCCCGCGAGGCGACCGGCCGGATCGAGACGTTGCGCGGCTGCAGCCCGCGGACGGCCGCCTACCTGGGCCGACGGATCGGCTTCAACGCTGGCTTCACCGGCATTTCGGACCCGGATCACGCAACCTAACGATCTCGTCGAATAAGCTGACAAGTCTCTTGACCGCCCGTCGCCCGCCAGGCGATTTATGGGACTACCGACGATAAATCGTGACATTTGGTTCGTTGTAAAAGTTTATGTCTTGAGTGGAAAATGTGGCGTTGCTAGGGTGACTCGATGCCAGGCACGCCGAACGGCCTTCACCACGCGCCTTGACAGATTTCACTGACCATGCGCGAAGGCCGCGACGTGCGCGGGACCTGTACGGGCGGTGCTGGATGGAATTCGGTCGCGTCGACCGTTGGCGGCTGCCGACCGCGATCAAGATCTTGATCGCCGGCGGATTCGGCGCGGGCAAGACCACCATGGTCGGCGCCGTCTCCGAGACCCGCCCGCTGCGCACGGAAGAGGCGCTCACCCACGTCGGCACGCACGTCGACGACCTGTCGGGCGTCGAGCGCAAGCTCACCACCACCGTCGCGATGGACTTCGGCCGCATCACCATCCGCGACGACTACATGCTCTACCTGTTCGGCACCCCGGGGCAGGAACGTTTCTGGTTCGTGTGGGACGAGCTGGCCATGGGCGCGCTGGGAGCCGTGGTGCTGGCCGACACCCGCCGGCTGGCCGACTGCTTCCCGGCCGTCGACTACTTCGAGAAGCGCGAGCAGCCGTTCATCATCGCGCTCAACTGCTTCGACGGCACCCGCCCCTTCACCGTCGGCGAGGTGCGCTCGGCCATCGGGCTGGAACCCGACGTGCCCATCGTGCTGTGCGACGCCCGCCGGCGCGACTCCGGCCGCCAGGTGCTCATCACCCTGGTCGAGCACGCGATGAACCGAGGGGTCGCTCCCGTCGGGACCATGTCGTGACCATCACCGGCTACCTTTGACCGATGGAGGAGATCGACCGCCGGATCGTCACGCTGCTCGCCCACGACGGCCGCATGAGTTTCACCGACCTGGCCAGGGAGACCGGGCTCTCCGTCTCCGCGGTCCACCAGCGCGTACGCCGCCTGGAGAAGCGCGGCGTCGTCCGCGGCTACGCCGCCGTCATCGACCACGACGCGATCGGGCTGCCGCTGACCGCGTTCGTGTCGATCAAGCCGATCGACCCCGCCGCGCCCGACGACGCCCCCGTGCGGCTGGCCCACCTGAGCGCCATCGAGGCCTGCCACAGCGTCGCCGGGGACGAGAGCTACATCCTCAAGGTCCGCGTGGCCTCGCCGGTGGCGCTGGAGGACCTGCTGCAGCAGATCCGCGCCTCGGCCAACGTCTCCACCCGCACCACCGTGGTCCTGAGCACGCCCTACGAGCACCGCGCCCCGGTCGTCGCCCCCGACGTCACACCCGCCGAGCCCGACCAGAACGCCTCCGCCTGAAAGCCCGCCGGGCGCCGCCCCCGCAGGACCGGCGCCCAGGCCAGGTGGAGAAACCGGGCGCGGCCCCGTACCCGGCGAACGCGACACGGACGCCGGCGGGCGGGTCAGCGCGTGACCGGGAGCGCGAAGTGCGAGCGCAGGCGGGCCAGCGCGGTCTCCGGGGCGCCAAGGTGCTCCAGCCCCAGCAGCGCCGCCCCCGCCACCGGCGGCAGGTCCGCCACCACGAGCTCGGCCTGCGGCGCCCTGACCGCGAACGCCGACTCCAGCAGCGGCGTCAGCAGCGGGTCCCGGGCCGTGAGCATGCCGCCGCCGAGCACCACCTCGACCGGCGTCTGCAGCAGACCGAGCCGCCGCAGGCACACCTCGGCCATCACGGTCACCTCCTCGGCCTGCCGCTGGACCAGCGACCGGGCGACCGCGTCCCCGGCCGCGGCGACGGCCAGCACGCCGGGGGCCAGCTCGTGCAGCCGCCCCTCGTCCACGCGTCCGAAGTGCAGGTCGAGCACCAGTTCCTCGACGGTGGCCGTGCCGAAGTGGGCGGTGACCAGCTCCGCCAGGGCCGTCGGCGCGCCGCGGCCGTCCTCGGCGCGCACGGCGTGCCACAGTGCATCCTCGGCCACGCCCTGGCCGCCGCCCCAGTCGCCGCTGATCCGGCCCAGCGAGGGGAAGCGGGCGACCTGCCCGCCGGGGGAGACGCCGACCGCGTTGATGCCCGCACCGCACACCACCGCGACCCCCCACGGGGCCGACGTGCCGGCCCGCAGCAGCGCGAAGGTGTCGTTGCGCACCACCACGTCGCCGAACCCGCGGGCGGCGAACTCGGCGGCCAGCGCCTCCTCCTCCACCGGGAAGTCGGCCCCGGCCAGGCAGGCCGACACGTGGCCGAACGCCTGGGCCGGCAGGCCGCTGCGGGCCGTCGCCTCGGCCACCACGTCCACGGCCGCGGCCACGCCCGCGCTCTGCGGCTCGAAGGGGCCCGCCCGGCCGGTCGCGACCACCTCGCCGTCGTCCGCGACCACCGCGACGTCGGTCTTGCTGTTGCCGCCGTCGACGGCCAGGAGCAGCCGGGGGCCCGCCACTAGCCCACCGTCCAGGGCAGGTGCTCGCGGTTGGCCGCCAGCAGCAGGCCGGTCAGCTCCTCGGCGACGTCGTCCTGGCCGATCAGCGGGTGCGCCAGCAGGGCGTCGCGCACGCGGTCCGCGCCGCCCCGGCGGGCGGCGTCCAGGGCCAGGGTCTCGTACGCCGACACGTGCGCGATCAGCCCCGCGTACAGCGGCTCGACGGGCGGCACCGGCAGCGGCGCGGCGCCGGACGCGGTGATGGCCGCGGGCACCTCGATGACGGCGTCGTCGTCCAGGAAGGGCAGGGTGCCCTGGTTGCGCACGTTGACGACCTGGGTGTCGCCCCGGTCGCCGAGCAGCGAGGCGATCAGCGCCACCGCGGACTCGGAGTAGAACGCGCCGCCGCGCCGGTCCAGCAGCTCCGGCTTGGTCACCACCGACGGGTCGCCGTACATCTCCAGCAGCCGCGTCTCCATCTCCGCCACCTCGGCCGCCCGCGACGGCTTGGCGCGCTGCTCGCGCACCACCGCGTCGTGGGCGTAGAAGTAGCGCAGGTAGTACGACGGGATGACGCCGAGCCGCCGGATCAGCTCCACCCGCAGCCCGAGGGATTCGGCGATCTCCTCGCCGGCCCGGTCGATGATGTCGGGCAGCACGTCCCGGCCGTCGAGGTGGACCGAACGTTCCCAGCTCAGGTGGTTCAGCCCGACGTGACCCAGCGAGATGCGGCCGGGGTCGACGCCCAGCCCCGCGGCGAAGCGGCGCTGGAAGCCGATCGCGACGTTGCACAGCCCGATGGCCCGGTGGCCGGCGTCGAGCAGCGCCCTGGTGACGATGCCGACCGGGTTGGTGAAGTCGATGATCCAGGCGTCGGGGGCCTCCCGGCGGACGGTCTCGGCCAGCTCCAGCACGACCGGGACCGTGCGCAGCGCCTTGGCCAGGCCGCCCGCGCCGGTCGTCTCCTGGCCCACGCAGCCGCACTCCAGCGGCAGCGTCTCGTCGACGTTCCTGGCCGCCTGCCCGCCCACCCGGAGCTGGAACAGCACGACCTCGGCCCCCGCGACCCCCTCGGCCACCGAGGAGGTGGCCAGCACGCGCGCCGGATGCCCGGCGTGCGCCAGCATGCGCCGCGACATCCCCGACACCAGCTCAAGACGGGACGGATCCGGATCGATGAGGGCGATCTCCGTCACGGGCAGCTCGTCACGCAGCCGCGCGAACCCGTCGACCAGCTCCGGCGTGTACGTCGAGCCGCCCCCGACCACGGCGAGTTTCAACCCTTCACTCCTGTCAAGGTCACGCCCTCGATGAAGACTTTCTGGGCGAGGAAGAACACGATGATCACCGGCGCGGTCACCAGCAGGGTGGCGGCCATGGTGAGGTTCCACTGGACGCTGTGGAACGCCTTGAACGTGGCCAGGCCGAGCGAGAGCGTCCAGCCCTCCTGCTCGACGCCGGCGTACAGCAGCGGGCCGTAGTAGTCGTTCCAGCAGTAGAAGAACTGGAACAGGGCGACGGCGGCGACCGCCGGACGGGCCATCGGCAGGATCACCCGTACCAGCGTCCTGAAGTCCGAGCAGCCGTCCACCTTCGCCGCGTCGATGTACTCGCGCGGGATCGTGATGAGGAACTGGCGGAGCAGGAAGATGGAGAAGGCGTCGCCGAACAACATCGGCAGGATCAGCGGCCACAGGCTGTCGGTCAGCCCCAGCCGGGCCCACACCAGGTAGATCGGCACCGCGATGACCTGCGGCGGCAGCATCATGGCGGTGATCACCAGCAGGAACGCCGCCCGCCGCCCCCGGAAGCGGAACCGGGCCAGCGCGTAGGCCACCGGGACCGAGGAGGCCAGCGTGAAGACCGTGCCGAGGCCCGCGTACAGCAGCGTATTGATCCCCCAGCGCAGCAGCTTCGACTTCTCGAACACCACCACGAAGTTGTCGAAGTTCCACGTGCGCGGCCACAGGTCGCCGGTCAGCGCCTGCTCGTCGGTCATCAGCGCGGTCAGGGTCAGGAACACCACCGGCGCCAGGAACATCAGGGCCAGCACGATCGCCGTCGCGTGCGTGGCGATCCACATCAGCGTGCGCCGCCGCCGTGCCCTGACCCCCTGCCGCCGCGCGGGGGCCGCGTGCGTGGCGGGGGCGGTCATGGTCGCGCTCATATCGCCTCCTCGGCCCGGCGGAACTGCCGTAGCAGGATCAACGTGAAGATCATCGACGTGGCGAACAGCAGCAGGGCCAGCACGCACGCGTAGCCCATCGTCCAGTCGCGGAAGCCCGACTGGAAGAGCCACTGAGGCAGCGTCAGCAGCGACTCGTCCGGATAGCCGGGGGTGAAGGTGGAGCCGGGGGAGTCGGTCGAGCCCGAGGCCACCCGGGAGGCGATCATCGCCTGGGTGAAGTACTGCAGGGCGTAGATGACGTTGGTGACCAGGGCGAACATCAGCACCGGCGCGATCGTCGGCAGCGTCACGCTGCGGAACTGCCGCCAGGCGCCGGCGCCGTCGATGGCGGCGGCCTCGTACAGGTGCCGGGGGACGTCCAGCAGCGCCGCCATGAAGATCACGGCGAGCTGGCCGCAGCTCCACAGCGACAGCAGCGTCAGGCTCGGCTTGGACCAGGCCGGGTCGCCGAACCAGTCGGGCCCGTGGATGCCGAACAGGGCCAGGAACTTGTTCCACGGCCCGGTGGCCGGGTTCATCAGGAAGACGAAGGTGATCGTCCCGGCCGCCAGCGGGACCAGCGACGGCAGGTAGAAGATCGTCCGCAGCACGCCGACGCCGGCCTTGAGCCTGACCACGAGCTGCGCCAGGGCCAGGGAGAACAGCACCGTGGCCGGCACCATGATCGCCACCAGCCACAGCGTGTTCTTGGCCGACATCGCGACCCGCGGGTCGTGCAGCAGGTACGCGTAGTTGTCCAGCCCGATGAACTCCGGCGTGCTGGTCATGTCGTAGCGGTAGAAGGAGAAGTACACCGTGGACAGCAGCGGATAGACGAAGAAGATCGACACTCCGGCGATCCACGGCGACAACCACAGCAGGGCGCGCAGGCCCTCGCCGCGCCGCCGCCTCGGCGGCGCGGCGTGGGGGGAGGAGGCCATCGCCGATCAGCCCCCGGACAGCTTCAGCTTGTCGTCGATCTGCTTGTCCACGCCCTTGAGCCCGGCGTCGAGGTCGGTGACCGCGCCCTTCTCCCACTTGACGACGAAGGTCGCCAGCGCCTCCTGGTTGAAGACGCTGTTGACGCTCGGCGGCAGCGTCGAGGTCTTGGGGTGGGAGAAGACATCGAGGAAGGTGGCGAAGTTCGCGTCCTTGGACAGGTCGGGCGATTCCATCGCGGCCTTGGTCGTGGGCACGTTGCGCAGGGCGTTGGAGAGCGTCACCAGCGAGCTGGTGTCGGTGGTCAGGTACTTGACCAGCTCCCAGGCCTGCTGCGGGTTCTTGGCGCCCTTGGGGACGCCGATGACGGTGCCGGCGGTGAAGCCGCTGCCGTACAGGTCGGGCTTGTCGTCGGCGACCGGCAGGGGAGCGGTGGCGTAGTCGAGCTTCTTGGCGTCGTTGGCGATCATGGCGTTGCGCCATTCGCCGTCCAGGACCATCGCGATCTTGCCCTTGTAGAACGGGTGGTCGGCGCTCCACTCGTCGCCCAGGCTCTTGCGGAACTTCTCCAGCTTGTCGTAGCCGTACCAGTCGATGAGCTCCTTCTGCCAGCGCAGCAGGGCCTTCCACGCCGGGTCGGTGCCGATGGCCGAGGTGCCGTCGGCGTTGTACCAGCTGGCGCCGACCATGGGGGCCAGGTGGCTGGGGCTGTTCTCGTAGTACTGCGTGCTGGGGACGAACCCGGCCACCTTGATGTCGCCGTTCGCGTCCCGCACGGTCAGCTTCTTGGCCAGCTCGGTGAGTTCGGTCAGCGTCTTGGGCGGCTGGTTGCCCTTCATCAGGGCCTTGTTGTAGTAGAGGCCGTACGCGTCGGCCAGCAGGGGCAGCGTGCACTGCCGACCGCCGAAGCCGGTGTAGGAACGTGCCACCTCGGGCAGCACCGACAGGTCGATCCCGTCCTGCTTGATGACGGGGGTGAGATCTTGGAACGATCCCGACCTGCACCATTGGGCGACGTTGTCCGTCGTGAACGAGGCCGCCACGTCCGGCGCGTTGCCGCCCCGGATGGCCTGCGTGATCTGGTCGTCCTGGACGCCCTTGGTGGTTTTGACGGTGATCTGCGGGAACTTGGCGTGGAACCCGGCGATGGCCTCCTCGAACGCCTTGACCTCGGCGTCGGTGGAGAATCCGTGCCAGAGCTGGATCGTGGCCGCCGGGAGGGCCGCGGAGGCCGAGCCCGAGGGTCTTGGCTGGGAGCCGAGCGAGGGCCCGGCCTCCCTGCCGGCGGTGCAGGCGGCGAGCGCGAGGATCGCGACGGCCGCCAGGGGGACGAAGCGCACGGGGGGTGCCTCCTACCGCTGGGGGATCATGAAGTGAGGGTGGAACGGGATGGAGAAGGAAGCTCAGGAAGGGACGGTCGAGCTGAAGACCTCGTCGCGCACGGTGTCCAGGGCCAGGTCGAGCGCGCCGGCCAGCACCGGGTTGCCCTCCACGTGCGACAGCCGCACGACGGGGCGGGGGATGGTGAGCGCGTGCAGCTCGTGCTCGACCAGCTCGCGCAGCGGCTCGCCGCCCGACAGCACGACGCCGCCGGTCAGCACGATCAGGCCGGGGTCGATGACGGAGGTGATGGCCGCCAGGCCCACCGCCAGGCGGGCGGCGATGTCGCGCAGCCCCGCCTTGGCGTCGTCGGCCTTCTGCCCCGAGCCCTCCGACACGCGTACCGCCTTGGCGATGGCCTGGCGGAAGTCGGTGCCGTGCACGCCGTAGGAGCGCAGCAGCCGCAGCACGGCCGGGCCGCCGGTGAGCGCCTGGTAGCCGTGGTTGGCGTAGCGGCCGGCCTCGCGGGCCGTCGGCGCGCCCGGGGTCGGCATGTACCCCACCTCGCCCGCGCCGCCGGTCGCGCCCCTGTGCATGCGCCCGCCGAACACGATGGCCGAGCCGATGCCCTCGTCGGCCCACAGCAGCACGAAGTCGGAGTGCCCGCGCGCCGCGCCGTGCGCCTGCTCGGCCAGGGCGACGAGGTTGACGTTGTTCTCCACGTCCACGGCCGTGCCGAGACCCGCGCTGAGGGTGGGCACGAGGTCGTCGATCTGCCAGCCGGGCACGTCCTTGGCGGCGGCGTAGCCGAGCCGGCCGGTGGCCGGGTCGATCGCGGCCTGCACGCCGATCACGACCCTGCGCAGCTTGTCCGGCGGGTTCGCGCCGGCCAGCGCCGCGCCCAGCCGGTCGACCAGCTCGCCGCCCGGCCGGCGGGGCGTCGGCAGCGTGTACGAGCCCACGACCGTGCCGGTGATGTCGGCGACGCGGGCCTCGATGCGGTCGGGGGCGACGTCGAGCGCGCCCACGTAGGCCGCCGCCGGGTTGATCCGGTAGACCTCGGCGGTACGGCCCGGCAGGCCCTCTCTGATGCCGTCCAGGACCACCAGCCCGGCGTCCTGCAGACGCGACAGGAGCTGGGAGGCGGTGGGCTTGGACAGGCCTGTCAGGGCGCCCAGCTCCGGGCGGGTCAGCGACCCGCGCTCGAGGAGCGCCCGCAGGGCCGCGCGGTCGTTGATCGCGCGCAGCAGGCTGGGCGTTCCCGGAACCGGACCGCTCATCAGGAGGACCCCTTCGACGAAGTTAGGAAACTTTCCTAACTCGAAAACATAGGGAGTTCTCCCATGCTGGTCAAGAGGGCGAAACCAAGCCGTGACCCGGAAGGGGGAAGGGAAGATGGGAGTGCCTCGACAGGCGTGCTAATGTCATCGTTTGTCGCAACAACAAGCAGAATGGCCCGGAGTGTCCCATTAACCACAATAATGGTCAGGCGGCAACTCGTCAAACGGAGCTCGCCAAGGAGCAGTCCTACGTCACCGGTCTGTACGACCGCCTCGACGAGCTGCGCGAGCGCACCCAGCGTCGGCTCAAGGAAGTGCTGGCCACGGGTGCCGTCGGCACGATGCAGAACAGATCCGAGCGCGACTCCTTCGCCGACATGTACGCCGGGCGCCTGGCCCGGCTCTGGGCGGTGGAGCGCGGCCTGGTTTTCGGCCGGCTCGACCATGTCGAGGAGGGCCGGCTCTACATCGGCAAGCTCGGCCTCACCGACGACGAGCAACGCCGTCTGCTCATCGACTGGCGCGCGCCCGTGGCGCAGCCGTTCTACCGCGCCACCCCCGCCGCGCCCATGGGCGTGACCAGGCGCCGCCACCTGCAGACCAGGGAACGCAGCGTCGTCGGCGTCGACGACGACCTGCTCGACCTCGACGCGCTCACCGACGACGACCGCGCCACCCTCAACGGCGAGGCCGCGCTGCTGGCCGCCCTCGACGAGCGCCGCACCGGCCGCATGCGCGACATCGTCGCCACCATCCAGGCCGAGCAGGACCGCGTCATCCGCAGCGACCTCAACGGCGTCCTGGTCGTGCAGGGCGGCCCCGGCACGGGCAAGACCGTCGTGGCCCTGCACCGGGCCGCCTACCTGCTCTACACCCACAGGGAGCGCCTGGAGCGCCGCGGCGTGCTCATCCTCGGTCCCAACCTCACCTTCCTGCGCTACATCGAGCAGGTGCTGCCCTCGCTCGGCGAGACCGACGTGCTGCTGTCCACCGTGGGCGAGCTGTACCCGGGCGTGACCGCCACCCGGCGCGACCGTCCGGAGGTGGCCGCGGTCAAGGGCGACGCGCGGATGGCCCAGGTGATCGAGCGCGCCGTGCGCGACCGGCAGAAGGTGCCGCGCAAGCCCATCGAGCTGACGGTGGGGCGGCTGACGCTCACCGTCGACCGCGCCATGCTCGACGCGGCGAAGAACAAGGCCGTGCGCTCGCGCCGCCCGCACAACCAGGCGCGCGCGGTGTTCGTCAGGTCGCTGCTGAACGCGCTGGCCCGGCAGCAGGCCCGCAAGATCGGCAAGGGGCTCATCGACGACGACGAGCTGGCCGACCTGCGCGAGGAGCTGCGGACCGAGCCGGTGGTCAAGGCCGCGCTCAACCGGCTGTGGCCGTACCTGACGCCCCAGCGGCTGCTGCTTGGCCTGTACGGGTCGCCCGAGCGGCTGGAGGCGGCGGGGGGCGTCCTGAGCCCCGCGGAGAGGGCGCTGCTGCGCCGCGACTCGGCCGAGTGGACCGACGCCGACGTGCCGCTCCTGGACGAGGCCGCCGAGCTGCTGGGCGACATCGACGAGCACGTGCTGCGCGCCTCGGCGATGCAGGCCGAGGAGGAGCTGGCCGCGGCCCGGCAGGCCGAGGAGCACCAGCGCGAGGCCGAGCTGGCCTACGCGCGCGAGGTGCTGGAGCTGACCGGCCTGTCCGACGTCATGGAGGCCGAGCGGCTGGCCGAACGTCAGCGCGGCGGCGGCCCCTACCTCACCACCGCCGAACGCGCCGCCGCCGACCGCACCTGGGCCTACGGGCACGTGATCGTGGACGAGGCGCAGGAGCTGTCGCCGATGGCCTGGCGGGCGGTCATGCGGCGCTGCCCGACACGGTCGATGACGATCGTCGGGGACATCGCCCAGACCGGCTCGGCGGCGGGGGCGCGCTCGTGGGCGCAGGTGCTGGACCCGTACGTGGCCGGGCGCTGGCGTCAGGAGCGGCTGACGGTCAACTACCGCACGCCCGTGGAGCTCATGGAGGTGGCCGCGCGGGTGCTGGCCACCATCGACCCGGCCCTGGAGGCGCCGACGTCGGTGCGCGAGCTCGGCGCGCGGCCCTGGTCGGCGCCGCTGCCCGCGCTGCCCGAACTGGCCAGGTCCGAGGTCGGGGAGGGCGGCAAGGTCGCCGTGGTGGTGCCCGACGCGCTGCTGGACGCGCTCGGCGCGCGGCTGGTCGCGGCGGTGGAGGGGGCCGCGGTGGTCACGCCCGGCGCCGGACGGGCCGGCGGGGCCGCCGCCCTGGACGCGCCCCTGGCGGTGATGGGCGTGGCCGACGCCAAGGGCCTGGAGTTCGACTCGGTGATCGTGGCCGAGCCGGACCTCATCGCCGCCCAGTCGCCACGCGGGCCGAGCGACCTGTATGTTGCTCTGACGCGTGCCACGCAACGGCTGGGCGTCGTCCACGAAGGGCCGTTGTCGCAGGCGCTGTCGGGCCTGCCGGGCAGATCCCCGACGTCGGCAAATGGGCTTTGACCCGCTTTACGACGGCAGGCCGAACATGTCCCACCTGCGGAAACTTGATGTTCCCGCTGATCGGGACACGGTTGACATCTGAGGTGGAGTCGGTAGTTTGCTGCGCAGTCCAGCACGGGACTTGGCCGGTTGGCCGTCTCTGACATCGCCGGATCCTGCGTCCGTGACGGAGTGTGACTTCGTCCACACAGCCAGGTGCAGGGCCGTCGGTCCGTCGAGTCGGGGCACCCCAACCGGTTGGGGGGTTGGACCCGGGACGGGTCCGGGAGCCCAGTAGACAACGGAATTCCGCGCTCGCCGCCGACGAGACGGGTCCGGTCCGAAGGGTTTCCGGGCCCTCTTCCCGCTCTCGTGCGCAGGATCGCGGATCGCGCCGGGTGATCCCGTCCCGAACGGGATCACCCAGCCGGCCGCCTGCGAACGGCCGTTTTCGATCTCGGTGTGCGCCGCTGGCTTGAGCGCGGCCCCGGGGCGGTAGCGTTTTCGCAAGCAGGCGTGCGATTTTGCGAGGAGACCCGGCGTGGTTCAGGACAAGACGAGCGTTCCGCCCGTCCCCGGGCGCGAACCGGCTCCCGAGGCGGACGCCACCACCACCGCCGCCGACACCGACACCGCCTCGGGTGAAGGCGACGGTGTTCACGCCGGGGGTGAGGGCCGGTGGGTCCTGGCCGCGCGGGTCGTGGCCGTGGTCGCCGGCGGGCTGCTGCTCTTCACCGCCTTCCCGCCGCTCGACTGGTGGTTGTGCGCACCGGTCGGCATCGGGCTGATCGTCGCGGCCCTCTACCGCACCCGTCCCCGGCGCGCCGCGTGGCTGGGGTATCTGGGTGCCGCCGTGTTCCTGTTCCCCGCCCTGGCCTGGGTGCGCACGATCGGCGACGACGTCTGGGTCATGCTGGTGGCCACCGAGAGCGTGTTCTACGCCGCCATGGCCGCCCTGGCGGCCCTGGTGTTCCGGCTGCGGCTGTGGCCGCTGTGGTTCGGCGCGCTGTGGGTGATGATGGAGTGGGCCCGCGGCCTGGTGCCCGTCGGCGGCTTCCCGTGGGCGCGGGTGGCCTTCAGCCAGGGCGAGTCGCTGTTCACCCCCTACGCCGCGCTGGGCGGCGCGCCGCTGGTTTCCTTCGCCGTCACGCTGTGCGGCGCCCTGCTGGCCCACGCCGTCCTGGTGCGCCCCGCCGCCACCCGTGACAAAGCCGGGGACAAAGCCGTCGACAAAGCCGTGCGCAGGGCCGTCCCGGTGGCCGTGGCGCTGGCCGTGCCGCTGCTCACGCTCGTCCTGCCGAGGCCGGGCGACGAGGGCCGCTCGATCAACGTCGGCATCGTGCAGGGCAACGTCCCGGGGCGGGGCATGCACCCGCTCGGCGACGAGCCGGCCGTCGTCCTGCGCAACCACGCCGGGGAGACCAGACGGCTGGCCGACGCCGTGCGCGCCGGGGCCCTGCCCAAGCCCGACATCGTCGTCCTGCCCGAGAACTCCACCGACATCGACCCCTACACCAGCGCCTTCGCCCGCCAGGTCATCGACGAGTCGGTCAAGTACGTCGGCGTCCCCACCCTGGTCGGCGCCGTCGTGGCCATCGGCGACGAGCACCGCGCCACGCGCAGCCTGGTGTGGGACCCGGTGAGCGGTCCCGGCGCCTACTACGACAAGCAGCACCTGGTGCCGTTCGGGGAGTACACGCCGTTCAAGGAGATCGTGCTGGCCCTGTGGGAGCGGGCCAACCTGGTCGGCCGGCAGTCGGTCGCGGGCACGAAGCCGGGCGACCTGAAGCTCGGCCCGGTCACGATCGGCGCGGTCAACTGCTACGAGGTGGCCTACGACGACACCGTGCGCGGCACCGTGCGCGCCGGCGGCACCCCGCTGGTGGTGCAGACCAACAACGCCAGCTACGCGCTGTCCAACCTGCCGCCGCAGCAGCTCGCGATGTCCAAACTGCGCGCCGTCGAGCACAACAGGGCCGTCGTCACGGCCGCCACGACCGGGATCTCCGCATATGTCACGCCTGACGGTAAGGTCTCCTGGCAGACCCGTGAACTTGTCCCCGACATGAACGTGGTCAAGGTGCCCGTACGCACCCAGGAAACGATCGCCACAAAGGTGGGCGAGCTTCCTGAATGGGCATTGATGTTGATGGGAGCGGTGGCTGTCGGAGTCGCCGCACGGCGCGGCAGGCGAGGCGACCGAATGGGGAACGGCTCATGATGGAGACTGTCGGCCGGGTGCTCGTCGTCGTCCCGACCTACAACGAGCGCGACAACCTGCCCGCCATCGTCGAGCGTTTGCGCGCCGCCCTGCCGGACGCCCACGTGCTGGTGGCCGACGACAACAGCCCCGACGGCACCGGCGAGGTCGCCGACGGCCTGGCCGAGGCCGACGAGCACGTCCACGTGCTGCACCGGCCGGGCAAGCAGGGGCTCGGCGCGGCCTACATCGCCGGGTTCCGCTGGGGCCTGGGCGAGGGCTACGACGTGCTGGTCGAGATGGACGCCGACGGCTCCCACCAGCCCGAGGAGCTGCCCAAGCTGCTGCAGGCCCTCGCCGACGGCGCCGACCTGGCGATCGGCTCCCGCTACGTGCCCGGCGGCAAGGTGGTCAACTGGCCCCACCGTCGCGAGCTGCTGTCCAAGGGCGCCAACATCTACACCCGGGTGATGCTCGGCCTGCCGGTGCGCGACGCCACCGCCGGCTTCCGCGCCTACCGGGCCGCCACGCTGGAGAAGGTGGGCCTGGCCGGGGTCGAGTCGCAGGGCTACTGCTTCCAGGTCGACCTCACGCTCCGCACGGCCAGGCACGGGCTGCGGGTGGTGGAGGTGCCGATCACGTTCGTCGAGCGCACGGTCGGCAAGAGCAAGATGAACGGCAAGGTCATGTCCGAGGCGTTGTGGCGCATCGGCATGTGGGGCGTCACCGGTCTGCCCCGCCGCCTGCGGCGCACCCGCGGCTGACCGGCGCGAGGATCCGCGTCCAGGAACGCGCGCGGCCCGCCGGACGTTGTTCCTGATGTACGTGTGCGCGGAATCGAGGAAACGATGCGGCTGCTGCTGTTCCTGGCCTTGCTGGGCGTCCCGGTGCTGGAGGTCTGGCTGCTGATCCAGGTCGGATCGATGATCGGCGGGTGGCCGACCGTGGGCCTGCTCGTCGCGGGCAGCCTGCTGGGCGCCTGGCTGGTGCGCCGCGAGGGCCGCCGGGTCTGGCGGCGTCTGCAGGCGGCTCTGTCGGAGGGCCGGGTGCCCGACCGCGAGCTGGCCGACGGTGGCCTGGTGCTGGCCGGCGGCGCGCTGCTGATGATCCCGGGCTTCTTCACCGACGTCGTCGGCTTCGTCTTCGTGCTGCCCTTCACCCGCCCGCTGATGCGGCGGCTGGCGTCGTGGTTCTTCGACCGGCGGGTCAAGCGGGTGGCGGCGGCCTCGCCGTACGCGAACCTGTTCCCGCCGGCGCCCGGCGTGGACCGGGCCCCTCAGGGCGGCAAGGTCGTGCACGGCGAGGTCATCCACGGCGAGGTCATCCGCGACGACCGCGACGCCTGACGCCGCTACCAGCGCCGGTAGACCTCCTCGGCCCAGCCGTACAGGCCGTCGACCGTCACGCTCTCGCCGTCGTCGGCGACGACCGTGCCGCGGTAGTGGCCGAACGCCTGGGCCTCCTGGCTGCGCATGTAGAACGCGCGCCGCACGTCGGCCTCGCGCACGTGCTCGGGGACGAACTCCAGGTCCACGCGCTCGCCCACGATGTGCCAGGGCGCGCGCCAGTCGGTGGTGTCGTACCGCCAGACCAGCTCCTCGCTGATCTTGTGCAGGCGGCCGTCGAGGATGAGGCCGTTCTCCACGCTGCCGGTGCCGTCGGTCCACTTGCCGCCGATCTGCAGGGCGACGTCGCGGCCGCCGGGCCGTCCGGCGGCGGCGCCCCAGTTCCAGCGGATGTCGCCGGGCCAGCGCCCGCGTCCGAGGTCGAGCGTGGCCAGGGCCTCGGCGGGGTCGAACTCGTAGGTCAGCCCGCCCACGCGCACGGTGCCCTCGGCGGGCCGGCCGACGTCCTTGACCGTGTACTGGAAGCGGCGGGGGCCCCAGGGCACCACGACCGACAGGCTCTCGCGGCCCGGCACCCGGCGCACCAGCACGTCGGCGGCGATCTCGGCGGACTTCAGCCGCAGCCGGGTGCCGTCGGCGGTCTCGTCGACGCTGATGCGGACCGGGCCGGCGGCGATGCGCACACTGCCCTCGCCGCCGCGCTCGGAGAAGGACACGCCCCTGGCCGGGACGAGCAGGCCCCGGCTGGAGACCTGCTCGCCGGTGCGCCGGTCGAGGAAGAACGCCGACTCGCCGGCCAGGTAGTCGAGGCTGCTGGCGCTGAAGGCGAACACGTGGCCGGGGCTGGTGACGCACCAGTAGTCCCAGCGCATGGTGCGGCCCCAGCCGCGGATGTTGGCGCGGTGGAGCGGGGTGCGGCTCCAGCCGACCGCGGCCGGGTTGAGCCGGCCGTCGGGCAGGCACAGGTCGACCCGGCGGGTGATCTCGCGCTCTGCGACCGCGCGCGGGCTCGTCTTCATCGTGCTCTCCGTCATCGTCCCAGCCCCACGCTGAGGTACTTGTACTCCAGGTAGTCGGCCACCCCGTGGTGGCCGCCCTCGCGCCCGTAGCCGCTGCTCTTGACCCCGCCGAACGGCGCCTGCGGCGGCGCCAGCGGGCCGCCGTTCACGGTGACCATGCCGAACTGCAGCTCCTCGGCCACCCGCAGGGTCCTGGTCAGGTCGTTGGTCCACACGTAGGCGGTCAGCCCGTACGGGGTGGCGTTAGCGCGTTCGACGACCTTGTCGCAGTCGTCGAACTCCAGCACCGGCGCGACCGGCCCGAACGTCTCCTCGCGGCAGACCAGCATGTCCTCGCTCACCCCGCCCAGCACGGTCGCCGGGTAGTACGTGCCCGCCCCCTCGGGACGCCGCCCGCCGGTCAGGACGGCCGCGCCCTTCGCGACGGCGTCCTGGACGTGCCTGCTCACCTTGGCCACGGCCGCCTCGTCGATGAGCGGGCCCAGCTCGGCCGCCCGCGCCTGGCGCACCAGCTCGCCGGTGAAGGCGGCGGACAGCGAGGAGTGGACGAAGATGCGGTTGGGCGAGGTGCAGGCCTGCCCGGCGTTGAGGAACTTGCTGCGGGCCACCGCGCGGGCGGCGGCGACCGGGTCGGCGTCGGGGAAGACCAGCACGGGCGCGTGCCCGCCCAGCTCGACGCTGAGCCGCTTGACGTCGTGGGCGCTCTGCCTGATCAGCTCGCGGCCGACCTCGGTGGAGCCGGTGAAGGACACCTTGCGCACCCGCGGGTCGGCCATCACCGCCTGGCCGAAGCCGGCCGGCCGGGACGTGGTGACCAGGTTGAACACGCCCGGCGGCAGCCCGGCGGCGACGAACGCCTCGGCCACCGCGATCGCCGACAGCGGGGTCTGCTCGGCCGGCTTGAGCACGACCGTGCAGCCGGCGGCCAGCGCCGGGCCGAGCTTGCGGGTGATCATCGAGACCGGGAAGTTCCACGGCGTGATGCCCGCGACCACGCCGACCGGCTCGGGCAGCAGCCAGATGCGGTTGCCCTCGTGCGCGCCGGGCACGGTCTCGCCGTACAGGCGGCGGGTCTCCTCGGCGGCCCACAGCAGGTGGTCGGCGCCCGAGAGCACCTCGCCGGTCGCCTCGGCGAGCGGCTTGCCCTGCTCGGCCGTCATGATCGCGGCGATCCGGTCCGCCCGCGCGGTCAGCTCGCCGGCGGCGGCCCGCATGAGGCCGGCGCGCTCGTGCGCGGGCATGGCCCGCCAGCCGGGCAGCGCCGCCGCGGCCGCGTCGACGGCCTGCGTGGCCAGCTCGGGGCCGCAGTCGGCGACCTGCGCCAGCGGCTCGCCGGTGGCGGGGGAGCGGACGGTGAAGGTCTGGTCGGCCTCCTGCCATACGGCTCCGATGAGAGCCCTTCGGGTGTCAGCCATGTGTCTCCTGGATTCCTTCGATGAGGGCCTTCATGGCGGCCATCTCGTGGGCGTGCTGCAGCCTGCCCGCCAGCGGGATGTCGCCCGCGACCAGGGCGTTCCTGATGGCGATGTGCTCGGCGTGCGACTTGGGCAGCCGCCAGGGCACCAGGCGGAAGCCGCGCTGGGCGGTCTCCGTGCGGGCCCACAGGCTCTGCAGCATGCGGTGGGTGAGCTTGCTGTGCTCGGTGTCGCACAGCAGGGAGTGGAAGCGCCGGTTGAGGCGGGCGAAGGCGGCGACGTCCTCGCGGGCGACGGCGGTCTCGCACTCGGCGAGCACCGCGTCGACCTCGGCCAGCCGCGCGCCCTCCAGCGGCACGCCGCCCAGCTCCAGCGCCAGCGCGGTGAGCGCGGCCCGGACGCTGTAGAGCTCGCGCACGTTGGCCACCGTGAGCTCGGCGACCACGGCGCCGACGTGCGGGCGCTCGACCAGCCAGTCCTCCGAGCAGAGCTGCTTGATCGCCTCGCGCACGGGCGTCTCGCTGATGCCCACGGCCTCGGCCACCACCCTGGTGGTGATCTTCGTGCCGGGAGGCGCCGCGCCGCTCATGATCAGATGTTTGATGTGCTCCGCCGCAAGATCCGCCTTGGTGCGGAAGGGGGAACGCGATTCGGCCATGGTTGAGGAGCCCTTCAGACCCGCTGGACGGTGAGCGGCTCGATCGCCGCGTGGTCCAGCTCTACACCGATTCCGGGCCCCGTCGGAACGGCGACGAGACCCCGGGAGTCGGGCAGCAGCGGTTCGGTCAGCATGGCGTGGAACACCTCCGGGACGATCACCGGCGGATCGTAGGGGTACTCCAGCCAGTCGCAGTTCGGCAGCGAGGCGCAAAGTTGCAGGTTGCCCGCCACGCCGAGCCCGGTGGCCCAGGCGTGCGGGATGACCTTGCGCTGCCGGGCGGCGGCCATGGCGCCGAAGTCGCGCAGCGCGCCGATCTCCTCGCTCTCGTTCGCGTCGGGCTGAAAGATGTCGAAGCAACCATCCTCCAGCATGCGCACGAGCTGGCCGATGCCCCGGTTGTGCTCGCAGCCCGCGATCGGGATCGGCGAGGCCGCGGTCAGCTCGCACTGGGCGCGGTAGTCGTGCCGGGGCAGCGGCTCCTCCAGCCACGCCACACCGAGCCCGGCCAGCTCCCTGGCGGTGGTGAGGGCGCGCTCGAAGTCCCAGATCAGGCGGGTGCCGTCGGGGGCGTAGCGCCAGCGGGCCGCCGCCTGGTTGGCGTCCACCATGATCGCCACGTCGGGGCCGACCGCCTCGCGCACGGCGGCGACCTGCCGCACGTCCTCGGCGACGGTGGCCGCGTGCACCCGCAGCTTGATCCCCTGGAAACCCCGTTCGACGGCGGCCAGGGCGTCCTCGGCCCGCTGCCGCGGGTCGCGGAGCTCGCCGAAGCTCGCATACGCGCGGACAGCTCCCGAGTGCCCGCCCCAGAGCTTGTACAGCGGCTGCCCGCAGGCCTTGCCGACGGCGTCCCACACGGCGACGCCGACGACCCACGGCCGGGGGAAGACGTACTCGGCCACGTACCGCAGCCGGTTGGCGACGTGCGTGGTGTCGAAGGCGTCCAGGCCGACGAGCTGCGGGCGGATCCAGCCGCGGACCGCCTCCAGCAGC
This sequence comes from Nonomuraea sp. NPDC005730, assembly GCF_040630865.1. NCBI lineage: Bacteria > Bacillati > Actinomycetota > Actinomycetes > Streptosporangiales > Streptosporangiaceae > Nonomuraea > Nonomuraea sp. NPDC005730. The sequence continues at coordinate 53,445 of NZ_JBEXYK010000047.1, read as the reverse complement.
ATCGGCCCGGTGCCGTGGCCCATGTCGCCGCCGGACACCCCGACGATGCCCTCGTCGGTCTCGACCTCGACGATCACCGCCGACATCGCCCGGTGCGCGCCCTCCGGGGCCCACGACGGCACGAACGGCCGGGGATAGGGCAGCTCGATGACCCGCGCGCGGACGTCTGTGATCCTCATCGGCTCCTCACCCCTTGGTCGCGCCGTCCGCGAGACCCTTGATCAGGTACTTCTGCACCAGCAGCGCGAAGACCACCACGGGCAGCACGGTCAGCACGCCGACCGCGGCCAGCGGCCCCCACATCCCGCCCTTCTCGGTGTCGGCCGCGATCCCGGCGATGGCGACGGGGATGGTGACCGCCCGGTCGTTGGTGAGGATCAGCGCGAACAGCAGTTCCTCCCAGGCCAGGATGATGCAGAAGATCAACGTCGAGACCAGCCCGGTCAGGCTCGTCGGCACGATGATCCGGAAGAACGCCCCGAACCGCGAGCAGCCGTCGATCATCGCGGCCTCCTCCAGCTCCTTGGGCAGCCCGCGGAAGAACGCCCGCATCAGCCACACCACGTACGGCACCAGGAAGGTCACGTACGCCAGGATCACGGTGATGTACTGGTCGGTCAGCCCCAGCTTCCTGGCCACCAGGAACAGCGGCACCACCAGCGCGATCGGCGGCACCGCACGCGAGGCCAGGATCAGCCCGCCCACCACGCCCGCGCCGCGCATCCGCAGCCGCGACAGCGCGTACCCGGCCATCGAGCCGGCGACCATGGAGATGGCCGAGGCGCCCGCCGCCACGATGACCGTGTTGACCATGCGGGGCAGGATGCGCGCCTGCTGGAAGTAGCTGACGTAGTTGTCGAGGGTGAACTCGCTCAGCCACCGCGGCGGCACCGTGAAGATGTCCCTGGGCAGCTTGAACGAGATCGAGAGCATGTAGAGCACGGGGAACAGGAAGGCCAGCGTCACCAGGACGGCCCCGGTGACGGCCGCGTACCGTCTCACCATCGGTTCTCCAGACGCCGGGTCACGCGGAACAGGACAAAAGTGATCAGCATCGTCAGGACCAGGACGATCGTCGCCATCGAGGAGGCCGAGCCGAACTCCAGGCTCCGGAACCCCTTCTCGTAGATGTAGAGGTTGATGACGTTTGTCGAGTTGCCCGGCCCGCCCCTGGTGGCGGCCAGCGCGATGTCGAACATCTTGACCGCGCCCAGCCAGCGCACCACGAACGCGGCGGCCATCACCGGCACCAGCAGCGGCAGCGTGATGCGCCGCAGGATCGCCCAGCGGCCGGCGCCGTCGGACCGGGCGGCCTCGTACACGTCGCCGGGCAGCGCCATGATCCCGGCCGAGGCGATGAGCACCACGAACGGCGTCCAGCGCCAGGTGTCGATGACGATCAGGCTGACCATGGCCAGCGTCGGGTCGCCGATCCACTCGACGGGCCCGACGCCGACCAGGCCGAGGGCGTAGTTGACCACGCCCCACAGCGGGTCGAGCAACATCCGCCACACGCCGCCGGCGACCACCGGGGCCACCACCATCGGGATGAGGAACAGGGCGCGCAGCACGCCCCGCCCCCGCCAGGCGACGTTGAGCAGGAACGCGATGGCGAACCCGAGCAGCATCTGCAGCGGCAGCGCGATCACCAGGTAGACCCCGGTGACCCTGAGCGAGTCCAGGAAGCCCGGATCGCGCAGCACGGCCTCGTAGTGGCGCCGGCCGACCCATCCCGACGGCTGGAAGGAGGCCAGGTCGAAGTCGGACACGCTCACCCAGGCCGTGTAGAGGATCGGGTAGAGCAGCATGCCCGCCAGCAGCAGCAGGGCGGGGGCCAGGAAGAGCCAGGCCGTGCCCGGCTCTCCCAGTCGGGCACGGCTCACTGGTTGTAGCCCTTGGACTTCAGCAGGTCGCCGATCTCCTTGGCGGCCTGGTCGATCGCCTGCTGCGCGGTGGCCTGCCCGGACATGGCCCGGCTGGTCTGCAGCGCCAGGATCTGCTGCACGGCGTCGGACTCGGGCAGCCTGGGCCGCCACATCTCACCCTTGGAGACGACCTCGTAGCCGTCCTTGAGCGCCTTGTAGACCGGGCCGGCCCACTCGGCCGGCGGCGTGCCGTCGAGGCTGGAGTCACGGGCGGGGAAGGTGCCGAACGCCTTGCCGGTGAACTGCTCGCCCGCCTTGGAGGTCACCCACTGCAGCCAGGTCCAGGCGGCGGCCGGGTGCGTGGACTTCTTGGAGATGCCCGCCGTCCAGATGCCGCGGTGGGCGCCCGGCGCGGTCGATCCGGCGGGCAGGGTGGTGATGCCCACCTGCTCGGGGGTCAGGGTGGTGGTCTCCTTGTCCACGGCGGTGCCCTTGTAGACGCTGCCCCACATGAACATGGTGGCCGTCTTGCCCTGCCGGAAGGCCTCCAGCGGCTCGTTGAACTGGTACGTGCTCGCCCCGGGCGGCGCGTACCTGAGCAGGTCCACCTGCGTCTGCAGGGCCTTGACGCCCGCGGGGCCGCCGAAGGCGACCTTCGTGCCGTCCAGGATCTTGCCGCCGTCGGAGTTGAGCACGGTCTGCCACACGGTGGGGGTGAGCGGGTCCTTGGTGAAGTACGTGCCCACGGCCCAGGAGTCGGTCTTGCCGTCGCCGTCGGTGTCCTGGACGAGCTTGGGGGCGTCCTCGAAGTACTGCTCCCAGGTCGTCTGCGCGGTCGGCTCGGCCACGCCGGCCTTCTTGTACAGCGACTTGTTGTAGAACATCAGCAGCAGGTTGGAGCGCACGGGCACGGCGTACTGCTTGCCCTCCCACTCCCCGGCGGCCAGCGGCGAGGGGTTGAAGTCGGCCCAGTCGTAGCCGGGGTCGTTCCACTTGGCCAGCTCGGGGCCCTTGAGGTCGTACAGGGCGCCGGTCTTGGCGAGCTGCGGCAGCCAGGGGTCGTCGGCGAGCACCACGTCGTAGGTGGCGGTGGTGCCGGTCAGCTCCAGCATCGTCTTGGGGAGCTGGTCGTTGTAGGGGACGCCGTCCACGGTGACCTTGATGCCGGGATACTTCTTGGCGAACTCCGGCACGAGCTTGTCCTGCCACTGCTTGGCGAACGCGTCGTTGGCGATCACGCGGATCGACACCGGGGCCTGCGCCGTGCCGAGGCCGCCGCCGTCGGCCGCGACCTCCTGCGACGGCGAGCCGCAGGCGGCGACGCTGAGCGCGAGCACGGCCGCGGCCGTGACGAGCCGGGTGTTGTTCAACACTGGTGTCCTCCCGGAGGGGAATGGGGGATTTCAGGCGGAAGGGTCGACGGCGAGCTTGACGACGTCCCGGCCGTCCAGCGGGTGGCCCGAGCCCAGGGCCTCGAGCGCCTCGCGGACCCGGCCGAGCGGCACGCGGTGGCTGACCACGCGCTCGAAGGGGCTGCCGCCGCGTTCCAGGATCGTCAGCGCCTGGTGGTAGCGGCGCTGCATGTCGGGGCCGGCGCCGTAGACGCCGGCGATCGTGAGGTCCCGCTTCAGCAGGTCGCTGTAGGGGTTGAAGGGGACGGTGCCGCGGTCGGTGAAGTTGCCCAGCTCGGCCAGCACGCCGCCGTCGGCGACCAGGCCGAGCGCCTCGGTGAACGCCTCGGGCGAGCCCGCGGTGCCGATGACGGCGTCGGCGCCCGCGCGTCCCAGCGCGTCGAAGACCGCCCGGCGGCGCCCGGCGGGTCCTTCGCCGAGGCCGACGACGGTGTCCGCGCCGAGCAGCGCGGCCAGTTCCAGGCGGGCGCCCGGCGCGCCGACGGCGACCACCTTGGCCGCCCCGGCGGCGCGGGCGGCGACCACGGCCATCAGGCCGATCGCGCCGACCCCCTGGACCACGACGGTGGAGCCGATCCGGATCGCGGAACGTTCTACACCGTGCAGGGCCACCGACAGCGGCTCCTGCAGCACGGCGACCTCGGCGGGCAGATCGGTCCGGTAGAACACCGTTCCCGCGTTCGAGGCGTACAGGTGGGTGGCGAAGCCGCCGGTCAGGGACGGCGGCCGGTCGGCGGGGGAGGCGAACCCGTAGGACGGCCGCCGGTCCGGGCAGCTTCCCGGCCTGCGGCGCACCTGGCACTCGAAGCACCGGCCGCAGCTCAGCGACGGGAAGACGCCGACCCGGTCGCCGACGGCCACCGGCCGGCCCGCGTGGTCGGCCTCGACGCCGTCGCCGAGCGCGGCCAGCCGGCCGACGATCTCGTGCCCGAGCAGCGCGGGGAAACGCACGCTGGCCAGCCGGCCCCGGTAGATGTGGGCGTCCGTGCCGCACATGCCGCACAGCTCGACCTCCAGGACGAACTGCCCCGGACCGGGCTGCGGCAGGCCGTACTCGCGCACCTCCACCGCTCCCGCGACGTCGGTGACGATCGCCGCGCGTGCCGTCGCGTCCATGCACCGCCTCCTGCATTCTGCTTTCTATAGAATGTGGAAGACGCTAGTTCGTCCGGTTTTGAACGGTCAATCCTTGTTACCGGAATGTTTCTGAGGCCACGTCCACGAAGTAGGCCCGCAGCAGCCTGCGTCCTTGCTCGATCATGGCCGGATCGCCCTGCGGCGTCGCGGAGAACGTCAGGTACAACACCGCCGCCGTGGACTGGATCGCCAGCCGCATCACCCGGTACGGGTCCGGCAGCGCCGGCAGCCCCGCCTCCTCCAGCGCGAAGTGGTAGAGCCGCTCGGCCAGCACGTCCCCGCTCTCCCGCACCCGCCCGGCGGGCAGGAACGACGGGCCGCCCGGCCGGGTGTCGGCGAAGTCGACCACGGTGAAGCCCGGCACGCTCCGGCGCATCTCCACCGTCTCGGCCAGCACCAGTTCCGCCGCCCGCGGCCAGGTCAGCGGCGGCTCCTCGGCGACCCTGGCCCGCAGCCGGGCCAGCAGCACCTCCAGATTGCGCAGCGCCAGCTCGCGCAGCATGCCCGGCTTGCCGTCGAAGAACTGGTAGATCGTGCCGGAGGGCACGCCGGCGCTCCTGGCGACGTCGGAGATCGTGAGGGCGTCCAGGCCGACCTCGTCCAGCAGGCGGGCGCAGGCGTCGAGGATGCGTTCGACCCTGTCGATGCTGCGTCTCTGGACCGGTCGCCGCCGGATGCCGGGATTCTCCACGAACAAGTCTTAACATAACGACCTGTCATGTTCTAACGTGACATCCTCTCACGTTCCCCCCAGGGAGGACCTGCATGGCCGAAACGCGCCTCGCGCCTGACAGACGGGTGTCCGCGGGCTGGATGTCCCTGCTGGCGCTGGCCCAGATGGGGGTCATCATGGCGATGACCGTCGGAAACCAGATCCTGCTCCCCTCCCACGTGGCGCGCATCGATCCGCAACACAAGGAGGCGTCGCTGGCGGTGGTGTTCGCCGTCGCCGCCGTCTGCACGATCGTGGCCAACCCGCTGTTCGGAGCCCTGTCCGACCGCACCCGCGCCCGGATGGGCCGGCGCCGCCCCTGGATCGCGGGCGGCGCGCTGGTCTGCGCCGCGTCCCTGGTCTTCCTGTCCCGTCAGGACTCCCTGGCCGGGCTGGTCGTCGGCTGGGCGGTCGCCCAGCTCGCCTTCACCGCCGCCCTGGCCACCGCCATCGCCACCGTGCCCGACCAGGTGCCGATCAGCCAGCGGGGCAAGGCCTCGGCGCTGGCGGGCGTGGGCCAGCTCGCCGGGCCGTTGCTGGGCGGCGTCGTGGTCACCGTCGTGGCGACCGGCTCGCAGGCCGGGTTCGTGGCGATGGCCGTCCTGGTGCTGCTGCTGGTGCTGCCGTTCAGCCTGTTCACCAAGGAGCCCGCGAGCGCGCCGGCCGGTCTGCCGCCGTTCGGCCTGCGCTCGATGCTGCGCAGCTTCAAGGTGAGCCCGCGTAAGCACCCCGACTTCGCCTGGGCCTGGCTGAGCCGCTTCCTGATCACCCTCACCCTCGCCATGGCGATCGGCTACCTGCAGTACTACCTGCGCGACGGCGTTGGCTACGAGGCGCTCTTCCCCGGCTCCACCGTCGAGCAGGGCGTCGTGGTGCTGGTCGCGGTCTTCACGCTGAGCAGCGTCGCGCCCACCCTGGTCGCGGGCTGGTTGTCGGACCGGTTCGGCAACCGCCGGACGGCCGTCTTCGTCGGCGGGCTCACCATGGCCGCCTCCGGGCTCGTGCTGACGTTCCTGACCAGCTGGCCCGCCGCGATCGCCGCCAGCGTCCTGCTCGGCGCGGGCTACGGCATGTTCGCCGCCGTGGACCAGGCCATGGTCACCCAGCTCCTGCCCGCCGACGCCGACCGCGGCAAGGACCTGGGGATCGTCAGCCTGGCCAACTCCGCCTCCAGCACGTTCGGGCCGGTCATCGCCGCGCCCCTGGTCACCTCCGCGGGCGGTTACCCGCTCATGTACGCCGTCGCGGCGGCCTTCGCCGCGCTCGGCGCCTGCCTCATCTGGAGAATCCGCAGTGTCCGATAAAGCAGTGTCTGATAGAGCAGTGTCCGACGGATCCGGAGCCTTCGACGGCGACGCCTGGTGGCGCGACGCCGTCGTCTACCAGATCTACCCCCGCAGCTTCGCCGACGCCGACGGCGACGGCCAGGGCGACCTGCCCGGCGCGCTGGCCCGCCTGGACCACCTGGCCGACCTGGGCGTGGACGCCGTCTGGCTGAGCCCCTTCTACCCCTCGCCGCTGGCCGACGGCGGCTACGACGTCGCCGACTACACCGACGTGGACCCCCGCTACGGCACGCTGGCCGACTTCGACGCCTACGTGGCCGCGGCCACCGCCCGGGACATCAAGGTCATCGTCGACATCGTGCCCAACCACTGCTCCTCCGCGCACCCGCGCTTCCAGCAGGCGCTGGCGGCCGGCCCCGGCAGCCCCGAGCGTGAGTGGTTCGTCTTCCGCGACGAGCCCAACAACTGGCAGTCCATGTTCGGCGGCCCCGCCTGGACCCAGACCCCCGACGGCCAGTGGTACCTGCATCTGTTCGACTCCGCCCAGCCCGACTGGAACTGGCGGCACCCCGGCGTCACCGCCATGTTCGAGGACGTGCTGCGGTTCTGGCTGGACCGCGGGGTTTCCGGGTTCCGCATCGACGTGGCCGCCATGCTGTTCAAGGAGGTCGGCCTGCCGGACGTCGTCCCCGGCAGCCAGGGCGCGCCGCTGGCGCCCGGCCGGTCGGCGGTGCCGTACGAGCACCAGCCCGAGCTGCTGGAGCTGTACCGTTCCTGGCGCAAGATCCTGGCCGCCTACCCCGGTCCGCGCGGGACGGTGGCCGAGATCTGGTTCGCCGACCCCGCCCAGGCCCGGCCCTACCTCACCGGCGACGGCCTGGCCCAGCTGTTCAACTTCCGCCTGATGCCCCTGCCGTGGTCGGCCGGCGAGTTCCGCGCGGTGATCGAGGAGTCGCACCGGCTGGCCCGCGAGACCGGCGGGTCGATCCCCTGGGTGCTGGGCAACCACGACGTGCCGCGGATGGCGACCAGGTTCGGCATCGACCAGGACCTCGTCCGCGCCCCCACCGCCGACGTGCTGCTCGGCAGGGTCGCCGTCGACCGCGAGCTCGGCCTCAGGCGCGCCCGCGCCGCGACGCTGCTGCTGCTCGCCCTGCCCGGCGCCGCCTACCTCTACCAGGGCGACGAGCTCGGCCTGCCCGAATACCTCGACATGCCGGCCGAGGCGCGGCAGGACCCGATGTTCGAGCGCACCGGCCGCGCCTTCATCGGCAGGGACGGCTGCCGCGTGCCGCTGCCCTGGTCCGGCACGTCCGCGCCGTACGGGTTCGGCCCGGGCGGCACCTGGCTGCCCCAGCCGGCGGACTGGGCGCAGCTCACCGTCGCCGCCCAGCGGGACGACCCCGGTTCCACCCTCAACCTCCACCGCGCCGCCATCGCCCTGCGCCGCGAGCACCCCGCGCTCGGCGACGGCGACCTGACCTGGCTCGACGCCGCGCCCGGCGTGCTGGCCCTCAGCCGCGAGCCCGGCTTCACCCTCATGGTCAACTTCGGCCCGGACGCGGTGCCGCTGCCCCCGCACCACGACGTCCTGCTGGCCAGCGGCCCCCTGGACGGCGGCGCCCTGCCCGCCGACACGGCGGTGTGGCTCTCGTGACCGGCGACTCCATCCCGCTGCCGGAGTACCCCCGCCCCCAGCTCGTCCGCGACAGCTACGTCAACCTCAACGGCCGCTGGCGGTACGCGATCAACGACGGCTCGCGGCCCGGGTCGTACGACGGCGACATCCTCGTGCCGTACTCGCCGGAGGCGCCGCTGTCCGGCGTCGGCCGGCAACTGCTGCCGGGGCAGACCCTGTGGTACCGCCGCTCGTTCGAACCGCCCGCCGGGCCGGCCGGCGGGCGGGTGATCCTGCACTTCGGCGCCGTCGACCAGACCTGCCGGGTGTGGGTCAACGACGTCGAGGTCGGCGGCCACAGCGGCGGCTACCTGCCGTTCTCCTTCGACGTCACCGACGCGCTGACCGAGGGCGTCAACACCCTCGACGTGGCCGTCCGGGACGACAGCGACACCGGCCGGCACTCGCGCGGCAAGCAGCGGCTGCGCCGCGGCGGCATCTGGTACACCGCCCAGTCGGGCATCTGGCAGACCGTCTGGGCCGAGCGCGTGCCCGGCCTGCACGTGGAACGGCTCACGCTGACCCCCGTGCTCGCCGAGGAGTGCGTCGAGGTGACCGTGCACGCCGCGGGCGGCGAGGCCGAGGTCGAGATCCTCGCCGCCGGTCAGGTGGCGGGCCGCGCCACCGTCCCCGCCGGGCGGCCGGTGCGCGTCCCGCTGCCCGGCGCGCGCCCGTGGACCCCCGAGGACCCCTTCCTGTACGACGTGACCGTCTCGCTCGGCGAGGACCGCGTCCGCGGCTACGTCGGCATGCGCTCCTTCTCCGTCGGCCCCGACGCCGACGGCGTGCCCCGGCTGCTGCTGAACGGCCGGCCGTACTTCCACGCCGGGATCCTCGACCAGGGCTACTGGCCCGACGGCCTCTACACGCCGCCCTCGGACGAGGCCATGGTCGACGACATCGTCATGATGAAGCAGCTCGGCTTCACCATGCTGCGCAAGCACATCAAGATCGAGCCGCTGCGCTGGTACCACCACTGCGACCGGCTCGGCATGCTCGTCTGGCAGGACCTGGTCAACGGCGGCGAGACCTACCGGCCGCTGGTCATCACCACCCCCGCGCTGCTGCCGCTGCGCCTGGACGACCGCCGCCACCACCGCTTCGGGCGGGCCGACGCCGCCGGGCGGGCCGCGTTCGAGGCCGAGCTGCGCGAGACCGTCGAGCACCTGCGCAACGTGGTCGGCCTGGCGGTCTGGGTGCCGTTCAACGAGGGCTGGGGCCAGTTCGACGCCGCGCGGATCGCCGGCGAGCTGGCCCGGCTCGACCCCACCCGCACGATCGACCACGCCAGCGGCTGGCACGACCAGCGCGCGGGCGACCTGCTCAGCCTGCACGTCTACTTCCGCCGCTTCCGCCCGCCCCGCCCGGACGGCCGCGTCCTGGCCCTGACCGAGTACGGTGGCTACAGCCTGGCCGTCGAGGGCCACACCTGGGGCGAGAAGGAGTTCGGCTACCGGCGTTACCGCACCGCCGACGAGCTGGGCGCGGCGTTCGTCCGGCTGCACGAGGAGCAGATCGTCCCGGCCATCCGCCAGGGCCTGAGCGCCACCGTCTACACCCAGCTCTCCGACGTCGAGGACGAGCTGAACGGCCTGCTCACCTACGACCGGGCCGAGCTGAAGCTGCCCGCCGACCTCATCCGCTCCGTCACGAGGAGGCTCACCTTCCATGACCACCCATGAACGGGAGCTCACCGCCCCCGCCGACCTGTGCCTGCCCGGCGGGCGGCTCGACCCGGCCGCGGTCGGCTGGACCCGCACGCCGCTGCACCGGGCCAACCTGCGCGGCTGGGGACGGCGCAAGCGCTGGGAGTACTGGGGCGTGGTCACCCCCTCCCACATCATCGGCCTGGTGGCCTCCTCGCTGGACTACGCCGGCGTGCACGGCGTCTACGTGCTCGACCGGGCCACCGGCGCGGAGTTCGCCAAGGACGTCGTCGTGCCGCTGGCCCGCGGCGCCGTCTTCCCCGACCGCAGCGGCGCCGGCACGGTGTCCGTGCGCGGCGGCGGGCTGGCGATCGACATCCGGCAGGACCCGGCCGCCACCGTCATCCGCGCCGCCGCCCCCGGCGTGCGGATCGACCTGGAGGTGCCGCTGCCGCAGGGCCACGAGTCGCTCGGCGTCGTGGTCCCCTGGGGGCCGAACCGGTTCCAGTACACGGTCAAGGACGTCGGCCGCCCGGCACGCGGACGGCTGCGCCTGGGCCCGGACGAGTTCGCGATCGACCCCGCGGACTCCTTCGCGGTGCTCGACCACGGCCGGGGGAAGTGGCCGTACGCGGTCACCTGGAACTGGGCGGCAGGCAGCGGGCCCGGCAGGTCCGTCCAGCTCGGCGGCAAGTGGACCGACGGCACCGGCGTCACCGAGAACGCCCTGTTCACCGGCGGCCGGCTGCACAAGATCGGTGACGAGCTGGAGTGGACCTACGACCGCGGCGACTGGCTGCGCCCCTGGCGGATCACCGGCCCCCGGGTCGAGGTGGAGTTCCGGCCGTTCCACGAGAAGGTGGCCCGTACCCGGCTGGGCGTGGTGGCCAGCGAGACCCACCAGTGCTTCGGCCACTTCGCCGGCCGCGTCCAGGACGACGACGGCGCGTGGGTGGACCTCGACGGCCTCACCGGCTGGGCCGAGGAGGCGCGTAACCGCTGGTAGCGGGGGCTGGGCACAGCAAAACCCCCGGGCGTCGCCCGGGGGTTTTCACCGTGTGGTCAGGCGCTCTTGCGCCGCTGGGCGCGCAAGACCGCGAGTCTCTCGTTGAGTACCTCTTCCAGGTCCTCGATGGACCGCCGCTCCAGCAGCATGTCCCAATGAGTCCGTGGGGGCTTGGTCTTCTTCGACTCCGGCTGCTCACCGTCGACCCGCACCGCGGTCACGCCGCACATGCGGCACTCCCAGGTCGCGGGGATCTCGGCCTCGGCGGCAAGCGGAACCTCGAAGCGATGGCCCTTAGGACAGGTGTAGGACACCTCCTGGCGTGGGGCCAGATCCGTGTTACGGTCGTTCTCGTAGCTGGTTGCCCCGAGCCGGGTGCCACGAAGCGCGCGCTCGCCCATGTCTAAATGCCTCCTACAGGGCCCCCATACGTGGGGGGTCTGTCTCCCACGGTGTCTAACGCTTGGTACCGTGATGGGATTCCCACCCGCGGGGTGATCCAATCGCGCTTGGGGCCTCGGTTATTCGAGCCCGCTCCTACCGGGGCCGCATTCTCAGGCCGCGGCAGCCGCTCGCGGGGCTCTGAGCAGGCTCGTCGCCAGCCACAACGCGCCGATCATGATGAGCGCCCCGTGCGCGATCCGCACCGGGTACGGGCCGAAGAACTGCGGGATGAACAGCGCCAGACCCAGCGCGAGCGCCGTCCCGGCCCCCTTGGGCAGGATGAGCGAACGCCGCACGGCCACGGCCGCCATCACCGTGCCGGCGCCGAGCAGCGCCAGCCCGGCGGCGAACATGGTGACCGCGAGCGGGTCGAAGCGGAACTGCTCGACCAGTTCCATCAGTGCGGGCGCGCCGTCGCGCAGGGAACGTTGCGCGATCACGTGCAGGCCGAAGTCCTCGGCCCCGTAGTAGGGGAGCGTCAGGCCGGCGCCGGCCCAGGTCACCGCGGCCGCGCGCAGCGACAGGCGGTCGCCGAGCACCTGGTGCAGCCCGAGCGTGCCCAGCCCGAGCAGTACGAACCCGAGCATCGCGGCCAGATGGCCGGTGACCCAGGCGGTCGAGGCCATGGCGGCGGCGTCGTCGCCGGACGGCCGTACCACCGGGTAGACGAACAGCAGCACGCCGCCGAGGGCGAAGGCGGCGGAGGTGAGGCGGGGGGAGGTCATGGGTGGCTCCTGACTGAGGGCGTTGCTCTGTTGTGAGAGCAATGCTCTCGTGACGGGAGGTCCCGTGTCAAGAGCACTGCTCTCTCTTCAGAGCGATGTCCGCGCGCCCGTGTGTCAGGCGAGGAGTGGCACCAGCGTCCTGTCGCCGAACCTCGTCATCGCGGCCAGCGGCGCGGAGGCCGCCCCCACCAGCAGCGGAAGGCCCGGCTTGCCCTTGTCCCTGGCGATGCGGGGGCCCAGGGCGGCCATCAGCGCGGTCAGTCCCGGCAGCGGCCTGATCCACATGGTGATCTCCCGGACCAGGCCGTCGTCGTCCAGTTCGAGCTGGGCGACCTCGTTCAGCGGCTGGCGGCCCACCCGGGCGGTCGCCGTGAGCATGCGGGTGCGGCCGTCGCCGATGTCGCTCTGGTAGCGCAGGTCCGACAGTACGTCGAAGACGGCTTCGAACAGCGCTCCCACCTGCGTCAGGCCCTCGAATCTGGCCCGGTAGCTCAGCGGCGAGTGGAACACCACGCCGTCGGCGAGGGTGGCCTTGAGTGCCTGGGCGTCGTGCGCCTCACCGGCCCGGCGGTACGCGCCGGCGGGTGAGTCCTGAATGTGAACTGTCATGGGTTCACATTATCAACCCACTATCATGGGTGCATGAACAGGTTCGGTGAGATGCACTGCTCCATCGCCCAGGCCGTCGGTGTCATCGGCGAGCCCTGGACTCCGCTGATCCTGCGCGACCTGTTCCTGGGCCTGCGCAGGTTCGACGACCTCGCCGAGGACCTGGGCATCTCGCGCAACCTGCTGGCCCGCCGGCTCGACCATCTCGTCACCACGGGGGTCGTGGAGAAGCGGCCCTACCAGGAGCGTCCGGTGCGCCACGAATACCTGCTGACCGAGGCCGGGCGTGACGTCGTGCCCGCCCTGCTGACGCTCATGGCCTGGGGCGACCGGTGGTCCACCCCGCCCGGCGGGCCGCCCGCGTTGCTCGTCCACTCCTGCGGGAAGGAGTTCACGCCCGTCGTCACCTGCCCCCACTGCGGGGGCGAGGCCACGGCCGAGACCGTGCTGCCGATGCCCGGTCCCGGCGCCGCCCGGGGGCCGGGCACCATGGTTCTGGCCGCCGATCTGTGACGTTCCGTGTTTGACGCGCGACCCTTCGTGAGAGGACTCTCATGGCCCGCTCACGGCCGCCCCACGGCGGCCGCGCAGGCTGAGGGGACCGCGACGTCGATCAGGAGGCGTAGATGGATCTCATGCCACGGTGGCCGGCGGCGGTGGCCGCGCTCGCTTTCGTCCTCGTCGGGGGAGGGATGCTGCTTCCGGCCCAGGCGGCGGCCGGGCCGCCACCGGCGCTCGTCCTGGCCGCCCACGACGACGACGGCGCCGATGATGGTGACGACGACGGTGACGACGGGGCCGCTCCCCGGTCCAGGCGGCGCGAACCGGCCAGGAGGCAGGCGCACGCCCCGCGCCGGGACGACGACGTCGAGGCCATCCCCGGCCTGCAGGCCCGCGACTCCCGGCCCCCCGAGCCCGCCACTCGCCCGGCCGAGGCTCCCGGGCGGGCCGAGATCCGGCTCGAGAGCGGCACCATGACCAGCGGGGGCCACGTCGGCCCGATGATGCTGCTGGCCATCCTGGGCACCGGCGCCCTGGTGGGCACCTCCTACTGGCTCTCGCGCCGGTACGGCCCCTGACGCGGGTCAGATCCGCGAGGGCACCTCGTTGCCGGCCGCCCTGATGGCCTTGGGCAGGTTCGTCAGGGCGAGCAGCACGAAGCCCACCACGAAGAATATGATCATGGACACGATGGCGATCCGGTAGCTGTTGGTGACCTGCAACGCGATCGTCACGGTCAGCGACCCGATGAACGCCGACCCCTTGTCGCTGATCTGCAGCAGGCTGAAGTACTCCGCCTCCCGCCCCTTCGGGATCACCTGTGAGAACAACGACCGCGACAACGCCTGCGTGCCGCCCAGCACGATGGCGATGGCGAAGGCCATCAGGTAGAACTGCAGCGCCTGCCCCTCGCCGACGAACATCGCCACCACCACGATCCCGGTCCACAACACCAGGCTGGCCAGCACCGTGCGCTTGGTGCCGAAGCTGCGCGCCAGCCGGCCCAGCAGCAGCGCCCCGAAGAACGCCACGAACTGCACCATCAGGATCGCGGTGATCTGTACGGTCTTGTCCAGCTTGAGCGCCTCGGAGGCGAAGGCCGCGCTGTTGCCGATGACCGTCTGCACGCCGTCGTTGTAGACCAGGTAGGCCACCAGGAACAGCAACGTCAGCGGGTAACGCCGCAGCTCGGCCAGCGTACGGCCGAGCTGGCGGAAGCTCCCGCGCACCGAGCGCAGCGCCGTGGTCTCGTGCGCCGGCACGGGACGGTTGCGCAGCCGCAGCAGCGGGATGACCGTGAACGTCGCCCACCACAGGCCGGCCGACATCATGCTGATGCGCACCGCCATGCCCTCGCTCAGCCCCAGGCTGTCGTGCTGCAGGAACAGCGCCAGGTTGAGCAGGAGCAGCAGCCCGCCGCCGAGGTAGCCGATCGCCCAGCCGCGCGAGGAGACCCCGTCGCGCTCCTCGGGGGTGGAGATCTGCGGCAGGAAGGAGTCGTAGACCACCACGGAGGAGCCGTAGGCCAGGTTGGCCACCACGAACAGCACGCCGCCCAGCAGGTAGCGGTCGCCCTCGACGAAGTACAGGCCCATGGTGGCCAGCGCGCCGACGTAGGCGAACCCGCCGAGCAGCTCCCGCTTGCGGCCGGTGTGGTCGGCCAGCGCGCCCACGATGGGCAGGAACACGATCTGCAGGAACACCGCCACCGTCAGCGTCAGCCCGAAGAAGGCCGCGGGCCTGATGTCGGCGCCGAGCACGTCGACGTACCCCAGGCCGGGGTGGCGCAGGACCAGCGCGTCGAACTGGGACGCGCACGTCTCGGCCGCGAGGTCGGGGAAGTCCTTCGCGCAGGCCGCGGTCCTGGCGACCGGGATCAGGTACGGGCCCAGGAAGACCGAGATGATCGTGGTGTAGAAGGCCGAGTTGGCCCAGTCGTAGAAGTACCAGCCGCGTTGCTCGCGGCGGCGTGCCGCGGGGGAGTCGTCGAGGGCCGCGGGGGGTGCGGTGGAGGCCATGGTGTCGTGTCGCTCCTCTGCGGCCGGGCGGCCGGGGGGCCTCGCGCGGCCCGGCCACGGGGTGGGGTCAATGCCTGACGAAGTGCCCATCTTCGCAGGTCGTGGGTCACGTCCACGTGTCGTGCCCATGACCTTACAGTGATCACCTCATGAGAGGAAGGTCGCCGCCGCCGGGCGGGTCAGGCCGCCATGCCGCGCGGGTGCCACAGGCCCCGCCGCTCGAGGACCTCGCGCAGGCCGGTGACGTTGTCGGTCATGATGCCGTCGACGCCGAGGTCGAGCAGGTGCTCCATGCGGACGGTGTCGTTGATCGTCCACACGTGCACCTGCATGCCGATGGCGTGGGCCGTGCGGACCAGGCGGCGGGTGGTGACGCGCAGGCCGCGGAAGCCGACCGGCACCTGCGCGCACGGGATCCCGGCGCGCGACAGGCGGGCCAGCAGGCGGCCGTAGCCGGAGGTGGTGGCGGCGGCCCGCAGCGCGGCCACACCTCGCGGGCCGAGCGCCGAGCACACCTCGCGGCCCATGGCGGCCCTGGCCATGACCAGGCGCTCGTCGGAGAAGGAGGTCAGGCAGACGCGGTCGTAGGCGTTGGTGCGGCGGACCACCTCGGCCAGCGGCGCGATGGCCGCCGCCTCCTTGACGTCGATGTTGAAGCGCACCTGCGGCCACGTGCCGAGCAGGTCCTCCAGCAGCGGGATCTCGTGCACGCCGGCGATGCGGGCCTGCCGGACCTCCCGGTAGGGCAGCTCGGAGATGCGGCCCCGCCGGTCGGTCACCCGGTCGAGGGTGTGGTCGTGGAAGGCCAGCAGCATGCCGTCGGCGGTGGCGTGCGCGTCGGTCTCCAGGTAGTCGTAGCCGAGCGCGACCGCGCGTTCGAAGGCCGCCAGGGAGTTCTCGGCACCCTCCAGCGCACCGCCGCGGTGGGCGAAGGCCAGCGGCCCCGGATGGTCGAGAAAGGCGAAACGACGGCTGAGCACGACCCGGTGTCCCTTCCGATGGTGGACGGTTCGGTCACGGTTCGGAAAGATTCTCCCACTCCTGGCGGCGCGCCTCGGCCAGCGCGATGGCCGCGGCCACCGACACGTTGAACGAGCCGACCCGCCCGACCTGCGGGATGTAGCAGACGCCGTCGGCGGCCTCCAGCAGGGCGGGGGAGCAGCCGTGGTCCTCGCTGCCGACCACCAGGCACACGTCGCGGCCGAGGTCGGCGCGGTGCAGCGGCACGGCCTCGCCGGTCAGCTCGATGGCCAGCACGGCGTAGCCGTCGTCCTTGGCGGCCTTGACCGCCTCGGTGGCCGGGACCGCCTCGTGCCAGGTGACCAGGCGCTCGGTGCCGAGCGCCGTCTTGCCCGCCTTGGGGTTGGTGGGCGGCGTGGCGTTGCCCGCCAGCCAGATCTGGTCGACGCCGAACGCCGCGGCGCTGCGGAAGATCGAGCCGACGTTGAACGGGCCCGTCACCGATTCCAGGATCAGCGCGAGCCGGTTGTCGGTGTTCCTGCGCCAGGTGCGGTTGAGCCGCTTGACGTCGGTGGGGCGCAGCTGCCTTCTCATCGGGCCACCTTCAATATGCGGTAGGCGGCTCGGGAGGCCTCGCGGGAGGCCTGCCAGCCCTGCTCGCCGAGCCAGCGCTGCAGGGAGTCCGAGCCGAGGTGTTTCTGGACGACCAGGTAGGCGACGCCGTCGGGCGTCAGCCGGGTGAGCCACCTGGTGAGCATCTCGTGCAGAGCCGGCTTGCCAATCCGGATGGCGGGATTGGACCAGATGGCCCGAAATTTCACGTCATCCGGCACTTCATCAACATGTACAGGTCTTACTTTGTAAAGGCCGGCGGCCTGGGCGTTCCGCTCGGTCAGCTCCAGGCTGCGCCGGTTCACGTCGACGGCCCACACCGTCGCCCCGGGCGCCCGCGAGGCCATCGTCAGCGCGATGGGCCCGTAACCGCAGCCCAGGTCGAGCAGGTCGCCCTCCTGCGGCGGCGGCGGGACGGACTCCAGCAGCGCGCGCGTGCCGACGTCGACCCGGTCGGGTGAGAACACGCCCCGGTCGGTCTCCAGCCGCAGGTGCAGGTCGGGCAGGACCAGATCGACCGAGCCCGGCCTGCTCGCGGTCTCGGGACGTTCGGAGAAGTAGTGGGCCACGTGGGAAAACGTTACGGGATCCGGGTGCCGAACAAGACCGCGGCGCCGGCCACCAGCAGCCCGAGCACGATCGCGGCCACGATGAACCACTGGGTGATCTCCTGGCTGACCAGCTTGAACCCCAGCGAGGTGCCGATCTGCTCGTAGACGTCGCGCAGTTCGCTGCCGGACTCGGCGGCGTAGGCCCGGCCGCTGGTGCCGTCGGAGAGCGACTGCAGGGTCTGCTTGTTGACCGGGACGTTCACGGGCCTGCCGTCGATGTCGACGGTGCCCTCCTGGGTGCCGTACGCGATGGTGGAGACCGGGACGTGGGCCTGCTGGGCGGCCTCGATGGCCTCGTTCACCGACCGGCCGGAGGTGTTGTCGCCGTCGGACAGCAGCACGATCGCGGCGGGCGGCGGGTCGGTGGCGGCCTGCTGGTCGAAGGAGCGCACCGAGTCGAGTGAGTTGAAGACGGCCTCGCCGATCGCGGTGCCGGGCCGGGTGGTCAGGTTGCCGATGGCGGTGACGACGGCCTGGTGGTCGGTGGTGGGGGAGATGACGACGTTGGCCGAACGGGCGAAGGAGACCACGCCGACGTTGAAGCGGTCGGGCAGCTCCCGGGCGAACGCCTGGGCGGCGGCCTTGGCGGCGCTGATCCGGTTGGGCTGGACGTCGCCGGCGTCCATGGACAGGGAGACGTCGAGGGCGATCATGATGGTGGCGCGGTCGCGGGGGACGCGTACCTGGTCGGCGGGTTTGGCGGCGCCGACCACCAGGAGCGACATCATGACCAGGAACAGCGCGGGGGGCACGTGCCGGCGCCAGCTCGGCCCGGCGGGGGCGACGAGGTTGAGCAGCGCCAGGTTGGTGAAGCGCACGGTGTAGCGGCGGCGGGCGAACTGCGCCACGACGTATCCGGCCACCAGCAGCGCCACCAGCACGAACAGCCACAACCAGCCGGGCGCGAGAAACGTCATACGGGTCTCCGGTGGGCGAGGTGGCTCATGCGGCGCTGGCGCAGGACGAACTGCGCCACGTCGAACACCCAGTCCCTGTCGGTCCGCAGCACCAGGTGGGCGATCCCGGCGCGGCGCAGGGCGAGCCGGGTGCCCTCACGCTGGAGGGCGGCGGCTTCTGCATATGCTTGCCGGACTTTGGGAGAAAGGTGCACTTCACGTACGTTCCCGGTCTCGGGATCGGTGAACGCCACCCGGCCGACGTCCGGCAGCTCCAGCTCCCGCGGGTCGATGACCTCCACGGCCAGCACCTGGTGGCGGGAGGCCAGCCGCCTGATCGGGCGTTCCCAGGGGCGTTCGGCGTCGGGGTCGAGCTCGGGGCGGTCGTCGAGGAAGTCGGAGACGACCAGGCGCAGGCCCCTGCGGCGGCGGGTGGCCGCCAGCACGTCGATGCCCTCGGCCAGGTCGGGGGCGTCGGGCACGGCCCGGCCGCGCGGGGCGTCCATGAGGGAGTGGAGCAGCCCGTACAGGGCCGGGCGGCCGGTACGGGCGGGCATGCGGTGGATGTACTCCTCGTGCAGCACCAGAGCGCCGAACCGGTCGCCCATGCGGCTGGACAGGAAGCCGATCGCGCCGACGGCGGCCACGACCAGGTCGCGCTTGTCGGTGTCGGCGGTGCCGAAGTCCATGCTGGCCGACAGGTCGGCCAGCGCCCAGGTCTCCAGCTCGCGGTCGGCGATCAGGTCGCGGACGTGAGGGACGGTCGTGCGGGCGGTGACGGCCCAGTCCATGCGGCGCACGTCGTCCTCGCCGGGCACGTACAGGCGGCTGTCGCCGGTCTCGCTGCCGGTGCCGGGCAGCAGCCCCTGGTGGGCGCCGTGCAGCAGGCCGTCGAGCCGCCGCGTGACGGTCAGCTCCAGCCGTCGCAGCGCCTGCTCGGCGGTGTTCAACGGTTCTGGTTCCAGACGACCAGGGGCGGCGGCACGGCGTGCAGGATCTGCTTGACGACCTGCTCGGGATCGACGCCGTCGGCCAGGGCGTCGAAGGTCAGCATGAGCCGGTGGGACATGACGTCGACCGCCACGTCGCGCACGTCGTCGGGGAGCAGGTAGTCGCGGCCGCGCAGCAGGGCCAGCGCGCGCCCGGCCGAGACCAGGCCCAGCGTGGCGCGGGGGCTGACGCCGATCTCGATCGTCTCGGCCAGGTCGCCCAGCCCGTAGTCGGCGGGCGCGCGGGTGGACATGACCAGGCGCACCACGTAGTCGGCCACGAGCTGGTGCACCGAGACCTGCTCGGCGGCCTGCTGCAGGGCCAGCAGCCTGGCCGGGTCGAGCACGCGGTCGGGCACGGGCGGCGTGACGCTCATGCGGTGGAGGATCTCCAGCTCCTCGTGCGCGCTGGGGTGCGGCACCCGTACGCGGAACAGGAAGCGGTCGCGCTGCACCTCGGGCAGCGGGTAGACGCCCTCGGACTCGATCGGGTTCTGGGTGGCCAGCACGATGAACGGCCTGGGCAGCGGATGGGTGACGCCGGCCAGCGTGACCTGGCGCTCGGCCATCACCTCAAGCAGCGCGGACTGCACCTTGGCGGGGGCGCGGTTGATCTCGTCGGCCAGCAGGAAGTTGACGAACACCGGACCCAGCTCGACGTCGAACTTCTCGTTGGAGGGGTGGAAGACGCGGGTGCCGACGATGTCGCTCGGCACGAGGTCGGGGGTGAACTGGATCCGGGCGAACGTGCCGCCCACCACGGTGGCCAGGGTGGAGGCGGCGAGGGTCTTGGCGACTCCCGGCACACCTTCGAGCAGGCAGTGACCGCGGGCCAGCAGCGCCACGACCAGCCGCTCGACCATGTGCTCCTGTCCCACGATGACACGCCGGACCTCGTCGAGACTTCGACGCAGCAGTGCCGCGTCGTTTCCGTCCGGCAACTCTTCGGCGACGCTCATGACGCCATTCCACCAAACGCGCCGCGAACGTGCACGACGCCACGTCTGTGCTTTCATGGCAAACGTGGCAAGTCCCCTGCAGTACGGTGATCCGCCCCAGCTGGGGCGCTACGTCGTGCAGGCCCGCCTGCACACGGCTCCGGCCGGGTTCGTCTACCTGGGACAGGGACCCGACGGACGCGCAGTGTCGCTGGCCGTGCTCACGCGGGGCGCCGCCCTCGACGCGGCGGCGCGCGACCGGTTCCTGACCGCGATCAAGGAGGCGTCGGGGCGTTCCGGCGGGCGCGGGTGGCTGGGGCTCGGCCGGGCGCGCGCCTCGGTGCTCGACGGGACGCCCGAGGTGCTCGACGTGCAGGACGGGCCGGCGCCGTGGGTGGCGGTGCCGTACGCGCCGGGGCAGCCGGGGGCCGAACGGTTCCTGGACCCGGTCATGGTGGGCGGGACGTTCATCGGGCAGGCGCACGGGCCGGACTTCGTGCCGTACTGGCTGACCGACCGCGCGCCCGCGCTGCCGGGGCCGCTGGCGCGGCGGCTGCCGCTGACCGAGACGCGCCGGCGGGTGCTGCTGGCCGCGCTGGCGCTGGCGCTGCTGCTGGTGCTGGTCACGACGATCATGCTGTTGCTGCTGTTCGGCAGGCGCGACAGCGAGCCGATGCCCCGGCAGCTCCCGCCGACGGTGTTCGTGCCCACGCCGCCGCCCACGCCCGCCACGCCGGTGCCGGAGCCCTCGCCGTCGCAGTCGCCGTCGCCGACGCGCACCGGTCCCGGCACGCCGGGGCAGTCGCCGGGCGACGAGCTGGGCGAGTCGCCGCTTTAATGCGTTTGAGCCTCACGTTACGTGAGGCTTTAGCGTCCGCGGCATGGAGTTCATCGTTCATGACACGCTCACGGCCATGGCGGACCTGCTCGCCCGGCCGCTCGCCGACCGGCCCGAGGCGCTGCGGGAGATGCTGGCGCCGATCCGGCCGGCGATCCCGGTGCCCGGCGACATCGTCGACATCCACCACCAGGGCGGCGGCTTCCGCGTCGACGCCGACGATGCCCGTTACCTGCCCGCCGTCCGGGCCATGATCGAGGCCGACGTGCTCGGTCAGGTACGCAGGGAGCTGGAGCGCGCCTCCCACGCGCTGAAGGAGGCCAGGCAGGCTTCCTCGTTGCAGGTGATGTTCGTGCTCGGCGACCCCGACGACGAGCACCTGATGAAGGTCGGCGGCGGCTACTACGGGATGGGCGGCTCGCCCGGCTGGCTGTACCTGCTGGGCTGGCCGTCGGAGGAGGTCATCGGCCGGATCGCGCACTGCGCGGTGCACGAGTTCCACCACAACGTGCGCTACACCAACGTCGAATGGGACCCCCGGAAGGTCACCGTGGGCGAGCACGTGGTGGCCGAGGGACTGGCCGAGGCGTTCGTCCGGGAGTTGTCCGGCCCGGAGGCCATGGGGCCCTGGTCGCGGATGGTGACGGGGAAGGAGCTGGAACGCGCCCACGAGCTGATCATGGACGCGTTCGACCTGGAGGGCATGGGGAACACCCCGGCGTACGTGCTGGGCGACAGCGCCATGCGGCGCTTCGGCCAGGAGCCCCGCGGCATTCCCGACATGGCGGGCTACGCGGTGGGGCTGCGGCTGGTGGACCGGGCCCTGGCCGAGAAGGGGCTGAGCGCCGCCGAGGCCACCCTGCTACCGGCCACGCAGCTGCTCGACCCCTCTCATGCAGGGGAGACGAACCCGGACTCGTAGGCGGCGATCACGGCCTGGGTGCGGTCGCGCGCGCCCAGCTTGGCCAGGACGTTGCCGACGTGCGTCTTGACGGTCTCCTGGCTGACGACCAGCTCGGCGGCGATCTCGGTGTTGGACATGCCCCTGGTCATCAGCCGCAGCACGTCGCCCTCGCGGCCGGTGAGCCGGTCGATGCCCGGCACGTGGGCGCGCGGGCGGCGGCCGGCCAGGGTGCGGATCGCGGCCGGGAACAGCAGCGACTCGCCGGCCGCCACCAGCCTGATCGCCTGGAGCAGGTCGTCCGGTCTGGTGCGTTTGAGCAGGAAGCCGCTCGCCCCGGCGCGCAGGGCGTCGTAGACGTGGTCGTCGTTCTCGAACGTGGTCACGACCAGGACCTTGGGCGGGTCGTCGAGCGCCACGAGCCGGCGGGTGGCCTGGATGCCGTCCATGGCGGGCATGCGGACGTCCATCAGCACGACGTCGGGGCGCTCACGGCGGACGACCGGCAGGACCGCGGCGCCGTCCCCGGCCTCGCCGACCACGCGCAGGCCGGGCTCGGCGTCGATGATGACGCGCAGCCCCGCGCGGATGAGGTCCTCGTCGTCGGCGATCACGACCTTGAGTGTCATGCCCCCGACCGTAGCGGCACCCGGGCGGGGAGGGTTCCGGGCGTCTTGGGGCTGACGGTGGGGGACCGGGATTTACGGGACCGACTGCGGCGGCAGGCGGGCCGTCGCGGGGCCGAGTGTGACTTGCAACGTACTTTGGCCGGAATCTGCAACATTGTTTGGCCGCGTACGTCACGGACAGCAGCGGTCAGCTGATGCCGATGACCAGAGCGTCGCGGGCGGCGTCGATGACCTCGGCGGTGATCCGGTCAACGCCATTGTTGAGCTTCATCACCCGCTCGGCTTGTTCCAGCAGCCGGGTGACCAGCCGGAAGTTGCCTGCGGTGGTGCGGTTGAGCGGCGATGGCCTCAGTGGTAGTGGTGTCCGGGATGTCCGGGCCCAGGTGGGCGAAGGCTGTGGTCAGGACGATGGTGAATTCTTCAGCGGCCAGGGTTCGGTAGTGGGGGACGAAACCGATGCGGCTGTAGAGCTGCGGATAGCGAGCCAGGCGCTTTTCGATCGGCCTTGAGGGTGTCGATCTGCCGGGTGAGATCTTGGGTCGCGTCTCGAAAGCATGGATTCGAGACGAGCAGAGCCCTGTCCCCCAGGGTGACGCAGGCCGGCGAGGGTGGTCAGTTGATTCCGATGACAAGAGCATTGCGGGCGATCAGGCGGTGACTGAACGGATCTGGATGGCCTCAGGCAGACATGGGCGAGAGACTCGGCGACGGTCCGTGAAAGCATCAAGGCACTTCGGGCAAGAAAGGGCGACCATCGTTCACTTGACCCAGCGGAGACGCCTGCATGGCCGTTCCACCTGACCTGGCCGACCCACCCGATCTACGGGTCGACTTCGAGCAGATCTTCAATGCGCACTTCTCCGAGATCCACCGCTACATCGTCAGGCGGTTGTCCGACGACGTCGCTGACGACCTGGCCGCCGAGGTGTTCGTGGCGGCCTATCGGGGTGGCTATGACGCCTCGCGCGGCGGGGTGCGTCCGTGGCTGTACGGCATCGCCACCCACCTCATCGCACGGCACCGCCGTACCGAGATCCGTAGATGGAAGGCGCTCAGCCGGACAGCTGAGCGCGCCGAGCACAGTCCGGAGCACAGTCCCGAGGACGCAGCCCTGGCCCGCGTGGCCGCGGGCCAGCTGACCGGCAAGCTGGCGGGGGCGCTGGCCGGACTCAATCGCGGGGACCGCGACGTCGTGCTACTGAGCGTGCTGGGCGACCTCAGCCACGCCGAGGTCGCCGCCGCCCTGCAGATCCCAGCGGGGACGGTCGCCTCCCGGCTCAACCGCGCCCGCAAGCAGCTCCGCAAGGCACTCGGCGACGTCAACCCTTTGGAGGACTCCCATGGATGAGCTGAGCCTCCTGGCGAGAGCGCTGCCTGACGCTCCGCCGCCCTCGGCGGAGGTGGTCGAGAAGGCCCGCCTCCGGCTTGCCGCCGCCCAGCGCAAGCCGGTACGGCCAGGTAGAGCGAATCGGCGTGGCCTCGCCTGGGGATGGACCCTGGGAGCGGCCGCAACAACGATCGCCGTCGTCATGGCCGTCGTCACGCTGGTGTCGAACGTGACCACTGTTCCCGCACCGGTGCTCGCGCCCGCAAGCGGCAACGATGCCCTGCTCAGGCTGGCGGACCAGATCGCGAAACTGCCGGACGAGCGCGGCGACTACTGGCGCAGGCCGCTGCTCAACAATGGGCTGATCAGGGTCCGGGCGGGCGGCGAAACGTTCAACGTTCTGGACTCGTCACGAATCGACCTCTGGCAACCGCGCGACCCTGGCGACCCTGTTCATGTGGAACAGTGGCAGCAGTTCGTCCGTCCCGCCACCAAGGCCGACGAGCGTGCATGGCGGGCGGCCGGTTCTCCGGGTACGGTCCAGCGCGTGTGCACGCCGGGCGCCCGCGCGGGCGACTGCGCGGAGGTCCGGCTGCGATCCAAGCCCTCTCATTGCGTCTACACGCGGGCGGCCGAGCCGGGCGGCGTGCTCGGTGATAGACGGCTGGGTGAACTCACGCTGGCCGACCTCGCGGCGCTGCCCGACGACGCCGAACAGCTCCGAGAGAAACTGCGAACCTACTGGAAGACCCGAAAGAAGAGCCAGCGCGAGGACAGCTTCGAAGACTTCCTGCCCGTGGCCTCCGCCCTGCTGGAGCTCCCGGTCAAGCCCTCGGTCAGGGCGGCCACCCTGCGTCTGCTCGCCGGACTGCCGACGACCAAGGTGCGCGGCTCGATCATTGACCCTCTGGGACGTCCGGGAATCGAGGTCACCTTCATCAAGAGCGAGGGCTTCACCGCCGAGTTCGGTACCGATGACGAGGTGGCGCAGCGGTACACCACCATCCTCGACCCACACACCGGCACGGTCTTGGCGGCAAACGTCGCGATCGCGGCCGAGAGCACGGAGGGGCTCGCCAAGGGGACGTTCATGGACTATCAGGCATGGGCACCTGAGGCCGGCTGGACCAGCGAACGCCCCGAGCGGCCACGCGGCTGCCGGCTCAGCGACCGTCCGCTCCCGTGACGGGCCGCCCGGGGCACGCACGCTCACCACCTTCCTTTCCGTCCGCGCCTGCGGGCGGCGAGATCGCATCCGGCTTTTCAGCGCGCGAGCGCTTCTCCGGAGACCCACGGACGAGGGGCTTGGCACACGGCCCGGTTCCGATGCATCAGATCCCGGCCCTGTCACTACGGGTGACGTGCGGCCAAATAATGGTGCAGATTCCCGGTCAAGGTGCGTTGCAGGTCACAAGCCTGGCCGGAGAGGGTTCCAGAGGGGGCGGGGTCATGGGCTCGGGCGTAGGGGGAGGCGGACCGAGACCGTCCAGCCGTCCTCGTCGGGGCCGGTGCGCAGGTCGCCGCGGAGCAGGCGTACGCGTTCGCGCATGCCCGCCACTCCCCGGCCGCCGCCGCGTCCGCGGCCCCCACCGCGCCTCCCGCCGGGGTTGCTGACCTCCAGCCGCAGGTCGTCGCCCTGGACGGCGGCGGCCAGCGTGACCGTGCCGTCGCCGTGCCGGATCGCGTTGGTCAGCGCCTCCTGCAGGATGCGGTACGCCTCCCTGGAGACCACGGCGGGCACGCCGGACAGGTCGCCCACGTCCTGTCGCACCTCGGCGCCGGAGCCCGCCACCAGCGCCCCGAGGTCGGCCAGCGTCGCCTGCGGCGCCCGCCGCGCCTCCTCACCGCCCTCCCGGTGGCTCTCGCGTCTGCCCTCATGCCCGTCCCCGCCTGCGTCCTCGCGCCCGTCCTCGCGCCCGTCCTCGCGCCCGTCCTTGCGCCCGTCCTCGCGCCCGTCCTTGCGTGCGTCCTCGCGCAGGACGCCGAGCACGTGGTCGAGGTCCTCCAGCGCGGCGCGGGCCGACTGCTCGATGGCCGCCAGGGCGGTCCTGGCGGTGGCCGGGTCGCGATCGAGGACGCGTCCGGCCGCGGCGGCCTGCAAGGTGACGACGCTGAGCGCGTGCCCGACCGAGTCGTGCAGCTCGCGCGCCAGCCGGTTGCGTTCGGCCAGCGTACGGGCGTGCTCCTCGGCGGCGGCGAGCCGTTCGGCGGGGGTGGGGCCGAGCAGCGGGGGAGCCAGGGCGGCCAGCAGCGCGCCCGCGCCCGCCGCGCCCGCCACCAGCAGCACCAGCGCCCCCACGCCCGCCGCCGCCCACAGCAGAGCAGGCCACCCGGGCTCGGCCGTGAGTCCCAGCACCGGCATCGGCTCCCCGATGAACGGCAGCGCCAGCGTGAACCCCGTGAACGGCACCACCGCCAGCGTGCACCCGCTCACCACGCCGCCCACCGCCAGATGCAGCGTGAACCACGCGGCGGTGCGCCGCCGCTCCTGCCACGACCGCCGGGCCTGCCGCGGCGGGGTCTCCACGCGAGCCCCGAGCAGCCCCTGGGCGGCGTTCACCTCCAGCGCGCGCACCGGCAGGAACAGCCCGGTGACCGCCACCACCGGCAGCACCGCGACGAACACCCCGACCTGGATCGGCATCAGCAGATCGGACGACACACCGCGCCACAACCCGGCGACCAGCACCCCGGCCATCATGTACGGCATCAGCAGCGCCCCGCCCAGAATGAGGCACGCCCAACGGCGGGGGAGGTTCCTTCTCACATCCAGGATTGTATGTCGATACTTTTTCGCGCTGGGAGTAATGCGCCTTGAGTGAAATGCGCCCCCAGCGAAAATGGGCCGGAATTCGCCGCCACCGGGTCTAGCGTTTTTCGCAGAATTAGTTTCGGCAGAAAGGTGACGTCAATGACGGAGACCCAGCGCGCGGCCTGGCCTGACCAGCTCAGTCAGCGCCTGCTGAAGGAACGCATCGTGGTCCTCGGCCAGGAGGTCGACGACGAGATTTGCAACCGGCTCTGCGGCGAGCTGCTTTTGCTGGCGGCCGAAGACCCCAATCGGGACATAACGCTCTACATCAATTCTCCGGGCGGCTCGGTGACGGCCGGCATGGCGCTCTACGACATGATGCAGTTCGTCCCGTGCGACGTGGCGACGGTGGCGATGGGCTTCGCCGCCTCCATGGGCCAGCTGCTGCTGACCGCCGGCGCGCCGGGCAAGCGTTACGCCCTGCCCAACGCCCGCATCGTCATGCACCAGCCGCTGGGCGGCATCGGCGGCTCGGCCAGCGACATCCAGATCCAGGCCGACAACATGCTCTACACCAAGCGCAGGATGGCGGAGATCATCGCCCACCACACGGGCCAGCCGCTCGAGCGCATCCAGGCCGACTCCGACCGCGACCGGTGGTTCACCGCCCAGCAGGCGCTGGAGTACGGGTTCGTCGACCACATCGCCGAAGGGATGAACTGACCATGAGCGGTCGTTACGTGCTGCCCTCCTTCACCGAGCGCACCTCTTACGGGGTGCGGGAGATGAACCCGTACAACAAGCTGTTCGAGGACAGGGTGGTGTTCATCGGCGCCCCGATCGACGACACGGTGGCCAACGACGTCATGGCCCAGCTCCTGACGCTGGAGTCGCTCGATCCCGACCAGGACATCAACATGTACATCAACTCGCCGGGCGGGTCGTTCACGGCGATGACGGCCATCTACGACACGATGCAGTTCGTCCGGCCGGAGATCCACACGGTCTGCATCGGGGAGGCGTCCTCGGCGGCGGCCGTCCTGCTCGCGGCGGGCGCGCCGGGCAAGCGGGCGGCCCTGCCGCACGCGCGCGTCCTGCTCCACCAGCCGGCCACGGAGGGCGGCCGGGGGCAGTCGAGCGACCTGGAGATCCACGCCAGGGAGATCGTGCGGATGCGTGACCAGCAGGAGGAGATCCTGGCCCGGCACACCGGGCGCGGGGTGCTGGAGATCAGGAAGGACATCGAGCGCGACCGCATCTTCACCGCCGAGCAGGCGCGCAGCTACCAGCTGATCGACGACATCTACGCCTCCAGGAAGCGCTCCCTGGCCGCCGCCCGCTGACCTACCCGCCCGAACCTACCGGTCCCCTGTGGGCTGGCCTGCCCGCTGGTCTCCCCGGCCCCTGCGGGCGGGCCGGCCCGGAGCCCGGCCCGCTGGCCTCCTTGGGGCCCCTCCCCGGGCCCCCGTGATCATCCCGCCCGCTCGTCTTGTACGGCCCGCAGGCGGCGCAGGGCCAGCAGGCCGCCGACCCCGGGGACGAACGCGCTCCAGCGCGCCCCGGGCGTCCCCTGCGTTCGGGGCGTCATGGCCGCCGTGGCGATGACGACGAGGTAGGACATGCCGTGCAGCGGGCCGGCGTACGTCGTGACCGCCTGGGCGTGCACGGTGAGCAGGTTGGCCAGCAGAACCGCCAGCGTGGCGGCCTCGGCGGCGGCGGCGATGCGCAGGGTAAGCACGCTCAGGCCCCCGTCTGCTCGCCCGGGCGGACGATCATGAGCACGACGACGGCCGCCCACAGCAGGTTGTAGACGCCGGTGAGCATCGTCAGCGTTCGCAACCGGCGGCCGTCGTCGGGAGCGTCGAGGGCCTGGCGCTGGCGGGGGTGGATCTGGGTGGCCAGCAAGGCGCCCGCGACTGCGGTGAGGACCATCGACACGATGATCCAGGTCTGCCCCATCCGTCCCTGCACACTGGCCAGCACGATCCCGGCCAGCGGGACGATCAGCCCGAACGCGGCATAGCCACCGGTGATGCGGTGCAGCGCGACGGCTACGGCGGCGCTGCGCTCCGCGCCGGCGGCCTTGGTGGAGCCGGTGGTGGCGGGGGTCGCGGCAGGGTTTGCGGCGGGGGTCGCGGCGGCGACGGGGGCGTAACGAGGGAACAAGCTCGACGCGACCGCCGAACCGCCGACGAACACGATCCCCGCCAGCACATGGATGGACAACAGGACATGATTCATGGATCGCCTCCAACCTTCAGGGTGGCTGAAGCCTAGCGAAACCTTCAGCCACCCTGAAAGCCGGCCTGCCATACGAGACCTCCGGCGCAGCCTTCGCCTCAACCCTCAACGGTTCCTGCAGAACCTCCGGCGCCCTTGGCGGCCCCCTCCGTTCCTGTGCTAACCGCCTCCGTGGCTCTCCCCGTCGCTCCCGGTCGGGGGCCCTGCCGTGCACCTCGGAGAACCGCGCATCGCGGAGGCCAGGGCGGGAGCCGCGGCGCTGCTCTTGTCGAGGTCTGCAACGCTCGGGGTGGGGTTGAGGCGTAGGGAAGGAGGTGCACGGTCCTCGGGGGCGGGCAGCGCCGGTCCAAAGGCGCGGCCCCCGGACGCCCCGGCCGCCCACCTCCCGCGCCAGAACCACCGGCTCGGCCGCCTTCGGCAACCGGCTGATCCACTCCTGCTCCAACGTGGCCTCCACCCGCCCCGGCTAACACTCCAGCTCGGCGGCACGTCCTGACCGGCGCCCGGCACCCTCGGCCCTGGACGGCGGGAGTCTGCCGCCCTGACCTCGACTGCGGTTGCAGTTCGAGGCTGGACCAGGGGATCGCCGACAGCGCGGAGGTGAAGGAGCCAGGTGTGATCAAGGCACACCGCGGCGTCGTCGCGGTTGCGGACGCTGCTGCAGCCGACTCCCGTCTGACGCCCCGGTGACCCTTCGCGGAGGAGGCCATCGCGGCCCGGCTACGCGTCCTGTAAGCCGGCTTCCGCCACCAGACGGCCGACCTCATCACCCGTGACCAGCAGGCCGGCCGCATCCCCACCACCCTCGACCCGCTCGACACGGCGCTCGCCCTGGTGGCGCTGGCCCAAGGGCTGTCCGCCTACGTGCTCACCGGCGTCACCCCTGCGGCCACCGCCCGCAACCAGGTGCCGGCGGGCATCGCAGGGCTCTGGCACTGAGTGCGCGGAGGGGAGAAGACAGGGCTGGGGTTGGAGGTGGCGCGTGGGTGAGGCGGCGGGCGTCAGGGGGTGGGGAAGGCGGTGCGGATTGCTTCGCCCACCTGTTGCTGAACGGGGTCGGCGTCGGGGCCGAAGAGGCGTTCGTCGACCTTGGTGATGGCCTGGGCGGCCTCCCGCAGGAGGCGTCGTCCCTCGGGGGTGAGCTCGATGGTCGAGGCCGACCCCGCCCGCGCCGTACGGTCGCGTACCAGCCCCGCCTGGACCAGCCCCTTGACCGCCGTGTGCACGCTCTGTACCGAGATGCCCGACATGCGGGCCAGGTCGCTGAAGGACGCGCCGGGCACCCCGGCGATGTGTCCCAGCAGCCCCAGGCGGCTGATCGTCAGCTCAAGCGGCGCCAGCTCGGCGGAGAGCTCCGTCTCGACCCGCCGCGCCAGCGTCAGCACCACGATGGAGGTGCTCGACACGGGCGGTCCGTTCTCGATCGTCACCGGTCCAGTCTCGCCTACCCGGCCGGGACGGCGCCCGCCGGTCGCCCCGGTGGCGGGTAGACGGTGTGCAGGAGGTCGCGCAGGAAGGCGTCGAGGTCGTCGAGGCCGTAGTCGGCCAGCGTCTCGGCCGGTTGGGTGAGCAGGTAGGTCAGGGCCGTGTTGAGGCACATCGTGACCGTCGCGGCGGTGCGCCGGGTCGCCGGCAGGCCGGCCGCCTCGTGGGCGCGCAGGTGCAGGGCCAGGTCGGCGCGGGTGAGCTCGGCCAGCGTCGCGCGCAGCTCCGGTCTGCGTGCGGCCTCGGCGTGCAGTTCGAGGTAGGCCAGGACCCTGGACCTGTTGGCCGTGACCGCGTGGTCGACCAGGCGGTGCAGGAACGCGGCCAGCCCGTCGCGCCCCTGGATCTCCCCGGCCGGAGCCACCTGGAGGTCGGCCCAGTAGCGCTCGACGCAACGTTCGGCGGCGGCCCGCAGGAGGGCGTCGCGGGTGGCGAAGTAGTTCTTGGCCGTGCCCTCCGGCAGGCCGGCCGCGCGGTCGATCGCCCGGTGGGTCAGGCCCCTGCCGCCTTCCTGGGCCAGCACCTCGATCGCGGCGTCGCGCAGCTGGTCGCGCCGGTTCCGGTTCTCCGCCATGGCCTCCATCCTCGCAGTTGCCCTGACCACCACAGTAGTGGTACCACAGTTGTGGTGAACGAGAACAGGGAGGTACTGCCATGAAGGGGTCCGCGGTGATCGTCGGTGCCGGGATCGGCGGTCTTGCGACGGCCGTCGGCCTGCGGAGGGCCGGCTGGGAGGTGACGGTGCTCGAACGCTGGCCCGAGATCCGTCCGGAGGGCACGGCCCTGGGCATGCGTCCGGCCGCCCAGGCCGCCCTCGACCGGCTCGGGTTGGGGGCGGAGCTGCGGCGTCGTACGGTGCCGTACCGTTCGGCGCAGATCCTGGCGCCGGACGGGCGCCGGCTGGCCGACCTGCCCCTGGAACGCATCGAGCGCAAGGGGGGCACGCCCGTGCTGATGTTGTCCAGGGTGTCGCTGATGGAGATGCTGCTCGACGCCGCCGGTGAGGTGACCGTCCGGACCGCCACGGAGATCACCGATCCCGCGGCCCTGCGCACCCGGTACGACCTGGTCGTGGGGGCCGACGGGCTGCGCAGCACGGTCCGTCGGGCGTTCTTCGACACCACCGCCAGGCCGCGCTGCACCGGCATCGTGGCCTGGCGCGGCGTCGCCGCGTTCGAGCCGCCCGTCCATGGCGAGACGTGGGGGGCCGGCCAGGTGTTCGGCCTCACGCCGCAGGAGCCCGGCTCGACCAACTGGTACGCCGCCGTCGCCACCCCCGAAGGGCATCGCGAATCGCTGGACGATCTGCGTGCCCGCTTCTCCGGCTGGCACACCTCCGTCGTCCGCGTTCTGGCCGAGGCCGACGAGGAGAACGTGCTCCGGCACGAGATCCACGACCTGTGGCCGCGCCTGCGCTCGTTCGCCAGCGGGAACGCGGTCCTGGTGGGGGATGCCGCGCATGCCATGACGCCCTCGCTCGGCCAGGGCGCCTGCCAGGCTCTCCTGGACGCCGACACCCTCACCACCTGCCTGCGGGAGGCCGGGGACGTGCCGTCCGCGCTGCGCCGCCACGACGCCTCGCGCAGGAGGCCGGCGCAGCGCGTGGTCACCATGTCGCGCCTCATGACCCGCCTGGCCGGGCACCACCTGCAAGGTCCTCGCAACCTGCTGCTCCGCCTCCTCGCCGCCTGACTCCGCCACCGGAGGGGTGGGTGGTTGGAGGGGGGCTGTAGTCTTCTGGGCGTTTCCTGGGGGAGTGGGGGAGCGGCGTGCCGCTGGAGCAGGTTGTGGTGTTGCTGGCGGCCGCGGCCGGTGCCGGATGGGTCGACGCGGTCGTGGGCGGCGGCGGGCTGGTGCAGCTGCCGGCCCTGCTGATGACCGGCATGCCGCCCGTCCAGGCCATGGCCACCAACAAGTTCTCCTCGGTGTTCGGCACGGCCTCGGCCGCCGTGGCGTACGCGCGTTCCACCAAGATCGACCGTCAGGTGGCGTTACCGGGTGCGGCGCTGGCCGTGGTGAGCGCCGGGCTGGGCGCGTGGGCGGCCGCGGCGATCTCGGCCGACGTGCTGCGCCCGGTCGTGATGGTGGTGCTGCTCGGCGTGGCGGCGTTCGTCACGTTGCGCCCCTCGATGGGCGCCGTGCCGCAGCCGCACCTGCGGACCGACGCCCGGGTGGTGGCGGCGGTGGCCGCGGCGGGCGTGGGCATCGCCTTCTACGACGGCATCATGGGGCCGGGCACCGGCACGTTCCTCATCATCGCCTTCACCACCATCCTCGGCCTGGACTTCGTCGCCGCCTCCGCCTCCGCGAAGATCATCAATGTGGGCACCAACCTCGGTGCGCTTGCGGTGTTCGGGCTGCAGGGCCACGTGCAGTGGGCGCTCGGGCTCGGCATGGCCCTGTGCAACGTGGCCGGCGCCCAGCTCGGCGCCAGGATGGCGATCAGGCGCGGCACGGCGTTCGTCCGGGTCGTGCTGTTGTGCGTGGTGGTGGCGATGGTGATCAGGCTCGGCTGGCAGCAGTTCGGCTGACCCCCGGCACGCCGCCCCGCGATCGGACGCCTAAGGGCGCAGCGCGGGAGCCGTCAGGGCGACGAAGGCCGCCATCAGCGCCGGTACGGCCAGCGCCCGCGGCAACCCGGCGAGCTGGGCCACCGCCCCGATGATCACCGGCCCGGACAGGAACCCCAGGTACCCCACGGACGCCACCCGCGCCAGCGCCCGCCCGGCGAAGGCCGGGTCCCGGTGCCCCGCGGCCGAGAACACCTGCGGCACGATGCACGACAGCCCCGCCCCGAAGCAGCCGAACCCCACCACCCCGGCCACCGGCCCCCCGCCGAGCAGCGCCAGCCCGAGCCCCGCCGCCGCCAGCAGCCCGCAGCACCGCACCAGCGCCACCGGCCCGAACCGGGCCGCCAGCCGGTCACCCGCCAGCCGTCCCGCGGTCATCGCGATCGAGAACGCGGCGTACCCGGCGGCGGCGAACCCGGCCGAGGAGGCCAGGTTCTCGCGCAGGTAGACCGAGCTCCAGTCGGCCGCCGCCCCCTCGCCCACCAGGCAGCAGAAGGCCAACACGCCGAGGAACAGGATGCCCTTGGGCCGCCCGGACCCCGAGCCGCCGGCCGGTAGGGGAGCGGGCACCGAGCGCAGCGCCCACCGCCCGGCCCACACCGCCAGCACGGCGATCACCGCCCCCACGCACCCGAACGTCACCGACGGCGGCAGCCCCGCCTGCGCGAACACCCCGCCCGTCGTGGCCCCGGCGAACCCGCCGATGCTGTAGACGGCGTGGAAGGACGACATCACCGGCCGCCCGTGGGCGCGTTCCACCTCGACGGCGTTGGCGTTCATGGACACGTCCAGGACGCCGTGGACGATCCCGAAGACCAGCAGCGCGGCGGCCAGCGCGCCCAGGCTCGGGGCGAAGGCGGGTGGCACCAGCACCACGCCCTGCAGCAGGGCCGCCGGGATCATGACGCGGCTGCTGCCGTAGCGGTCCACCAGGCGGCCGACGGTCGTCATGCCCGCGACGGCGCCCGCGGCGATGGCCAGCAGCGCCAGGCTGAGCCGTCCCGCGTCGAGCCCGAGACCCTCCTTGATGGCGGGGATGCGGGCCGTCCAGGTGCCGATGGCCAGGCCGGCCAGGAAGAACAGCAGGTAGACGGCCGTCCGTTCGCGTCTCATCCGGCCCCCTTGACGTCCACCCCGGCCGCGACGAGCGCGTCACGCTGCTCGGGCGGCACGCCGTCGTCGGTCACCACGACGTCCAGGCGGGAGATCGGGCAGACCGCGCCGAAGGCCGTACGGGAGAACTTGCCCGAGTCGCAGGCCACGATCACCCGCCGGGCGGCGGCGATGGCCGCCCGTTTGACCGCGACCTCGGGCAGGTCGTGCGCGGTCAGGCCGTGCTCGGCCGACAGGCCGCAACAACCGATCACCGCGGTGTCGAAGCGCAGCGCCGCGATCGAGCTCTCGGCGAGCGGGCCGGTCACGTTCAGCTCGCCCTTGCGCACCTCGCCACCGGGCAGGACCAGGCGCACCCGCGGCGCGGCGGCCAGCACCGAGACGGCCTGCAACGCCAGCGGCAGCGCGGTCAGCCGCCGTCCGGCCAGGGCGCGGGCCACCTCCAGCACGGTGGTGCCGCCGTCCAGCACGACCGCCTCCCCGTCGGCGATCAGCGCCGCGACCTGGACGCCGATACGCCGCTTGGCCTCCACCGCCTCCCGCTCGCGCACCCCGAACGGCGGCTCCTCGCCGCGCAGCAGCAGGGACAGCGCCCCGCCCCTGACCCGGCGGACCACGCCCTGCTGGGCCAGCTCGTCCAGGTCGCGCCGGATCGTCATCTCCGACACGCCGTGCCGCTCGGCGAGCTCGGTCACCGAGACGCTGTCCTGGGCGCGCAGGGCGTTCATGATGGCGGTCACACGTTCCATCTGTTCATACAAACACCGAAAATGTGCGCAATACAATGACGAATATGCGTGCCAGCCGTCTGCTCTCCCTCCTCCTGCTGCTGCAGACGCGAGGCCGCATGACCGCGCCCGAGCTGGCCGCCGAGCTGGAGGTGTCGATCCGTACGGTCTACCGGGACGTCGAGGCCCTGTCGGCGGCCGGCGTCCCGGTCTACGCCGACCGCGGACCGGCGGGCGGCTACCAGCTCCTGGACGGCTACCGCACCCGCCTGACCGGGCTGACGGCCGAGGAGGCGTCCTCGCTGTTCCTGGCCGGGCTGCCGGGACCGGCCGCCGAGCTGGGGCTGGCCGAGGTCGCGGCGGCCGCGGAGCTGAAGCTGCTGGCCGCGCTGCCGCCCGAGCCGCGCTCGCACGCCTCGCGCATGCGCGAACGTTTCCTGCTGGACGTGCCCGGCTGGTACCGCTCGGCCGACGACGTGCCGCACCTGAGCGACGTGGCCGAGGCGGTGTGGGAACGGCGGCCGCTGCACATGACCTACCGCCGGTGGGGCCGGCGGGAGGTCGACCGGGTGATCCACCCGTACGGGCTGGTGCTCAAGGGCGGCTCCTGGTACCTGGTCGCCGCCCCGCCCGAGGGCACACCGCGCACCTACCGAGTCTCGCGCATCCTCACCGTCGAGCAGCTCCCCGGCCGTTTCCGCAGGCCGGAGGGGTTCGAGCTGGCGGCGTTCTGGCGGGAGTACGCCAAGGAGTTCCGCGAGCGCATGTACACCGCCGAGGCCGTCATCAGGCTGGCGCCCGGCCGGGAGGACCTGCTGGCGTACACGATGGGGTCCGACGTGGTCGCCGCGGCGCTGGCCGCGGCGGGCGAGCCCGACCCCGAGGGCTGGCGGACGCTCACCGTGCCGGTCGAGTCGCTCACCCACGCCCGCTGGCTGCTGCTGCGCATGGGCGCCGACGTCGAGGTGCTGGAGCCGGCCGAGTTGCGGGCGCTGATGGCCGAGGCGGTGGCCGGCCTCGGCAAGCTGTACCTCTAGATCAACTTGTCCGGAAAAATCGCGAGAAAAAAGGCCGCCTTCTCTGTCAGCATGCCCACCATGTACCTTCTGGCTTTCGTGGGCGCGTGCTTCCTGGTGGCCATGGTCCCCGGCGTGAGCACCGCCATCATCCTGCGTCAGACGCTCCGCTCCGGCCGCGGCTCCGGCCTGGCGGCCACGCTGGGCAACGAGACCGGCATCCTGCTGTGGGGGCTGGCCGCCACGTTCGGGCTGTCGGCGCTGCTCGTGGCCTCGCAGGTCGCCTACGACGTCATGCGCGTCACGGGCGCGGTCGTGCTGGTGGTGATGGGCGCGCAGGCGCTGTGGAACTCGCGCAGGGGAACCCCGCCGGTGGCGGGCGAGGCGGTGGCCGGGCTGCGCAGGTCCTACCTGTCGGGGCTCGGCACCTGCCTGGCCAACCCCAAGGCCGCGGTGTTCGCGATGTCGTTCCTGCCGCCGTTCGTGCCGGCCGGGCAGAACGTGCCGCTGACGCTGGTGACCCTCGCCGTCGTCTGGGTGCTGGTGGACACCGTCTGGTACGGCCTGCTCATCTGGACCGTCGCCAAGGCCAGGGACTTCCTCGGCCGCCCGGCCGTCAGGCGCCGCCTGGAGCAGATCTCCGGCGTCGTGCTCATCGGCCTCGGCGTCCGTCTGGTCCTGGACGCCCGATGACCCGCTGAGCCGGCGGGAGATCGTGGACTACCTTTAGGGGCATGACCAACGACCTGGCGTCCCTGATGAGGCAGGCGCAGGACGACGATCCGCTGCTGGCCCTGCACGCCACCACCGCGCTGCGGCGCGAGATCGAGCGCCTGGAGGCCGTCCAGGTGCGCCGGGCCAGGGTGGCGGGCCTGCCCTGGGCGCAGATCGCCGACGCGATCGGCGTCAGCAAGCAGGCCGTGCACAAGAAGTACGGCCGCCGCTGATCACGCTCGCGTCCATCGGGCGGCGAACCAGCCCAGGACGATGTTCCAGGAGTAGCCGCGGCGGATGCGGCCGGCCACGTCCGGGGGCAGGCTGTCCAGGCCGCGGTGTTCGAGCAGCACCTGCGTGCCGTCCTCGACCGCGGTGAAGGACACCTCGATCTCCATCCGGCCGCCCGGGTTGAGCAGGTCGGCCCAGACCAGGCGGCGGGGCGGCTCCCAGCGCACGATCCGGCCCATGTCGGCGTGGCCGCCGTCGTCCCAGAGCTCGCGCAGGTAGCCGTCCTGGAAGCGGATGGCCACCGCGCGGGCGGGGTCGACCCAGCTGTGGCGGCCGCGCACGTACCACTGGTCGATCTCGTCGGTGAACATCCGGAACGCGGTCGCCGGATCGACCGGCACGACGACCGCCGCCCGCACCGCGGTCACCGCCCGCGCTCCACGTGGTCCTTGAACGAGCCGAGCTGCTCGGCCCAGAACGCCTGCACCTGGTCCAGCCACGCCTGCAGCGCCGCGAACGGCTCCTGGCACAGGGTGTAGAGCCGCAGCCGGGCGTCGTCGCCGCCCGCCTCCGCGCGCACCAGGCCGCCGGCCCGCAACACGCGCAGGTGCCTGCTGAGCGCGGGGGCGCTCATCCGCACCGCCTGGGCCAGCTCGCCGGCCGGGCGCGGGCCCTCGCGCAGCAGGTCGATCACCTTGCGCCGGGTGGGGTCGGCGAGGGCGGCCAGCGTGGCGTCCAGGTCGTTAACGTCGTTGTTAATCTTTGCCTGCTTCCGTTATGGTGTTGGTGCTTAACGATAACGGCAATTGTTGCGGGGAGACGTGCATGAGTGTCCAGCTGGGTTACTACACCCTGTCGGTCGAGGACCTGGAGCGGGCGGCGGCCTTCTACGGGCCGCTGTTCGGCTGGGAGTTCAGGCGCGAGCACGAGCGCTACCTGCACGTCACCAACACCGACGTGCCGATGGGCCTGCACGCCGCCGGCCCGTCCGCGCAGCCCAACCTCTACTACCACGTCGAGGACATCGACGCCGCCGTCGAGCGGGTGCGCGAGCTCGGCGGCACGACCGGCGAGGTCTACGAGAGCAAGTCCGGCCGCGGCTGCTCCTGCACCGACGACCAGGGGACCGAGATCAGCCTGTGGCAGCCCGCCCCCGGCTTCGAGTGACCCTGACTCGGCCGGCCTCGCCGTCTGGGTAAGCTCCGCCGGTGACGACAGACGCGTGGCGCATCACCGGCCAATCCCAAATAGACAGCTATGTCGGAAGATGGGTTGATCTGGCCGTCCTGCTGGTCAACGAACTGGCCGTCACCCAGGCGCGTGGTCGTCCCGCCGAGCCGCCCGCCGACCGGCGCGCCGCTCTCGACGCCGCCTTCGTCCAGTACGGATGGACGCCCAGCAGGGCGCTGACCAGCGCCGACGCCGACCGGCTGGCCGGGGTGGCCGACGAGTTGTGGCCCGCCTTCACCGCCGGCCCCGCCGCGCCGGCCGCGCTGAACCGGGCCCTGCTGCGGCACGGCGCCGTGCCCAACCTGCACGGCGACCCGCCCGTCCTGGCCTTCCACGGCCCCGCCGCCGGCCTGGTGGACGCGTGGGCGGCCGACACGGCCACCGCCCTGGCCATGGTGATCGGCGTCGGCCAGGGGGTACGGCTGCGCACCTGCGAGGCGGCGGCGTGCGAGCTGGTCTTCTTCGACGCCACCCGTAACGCCTCGCGCCGGTTCTGCGGCCTGTCGTGCCAGAACCGCGCCAAGGCCAGCGCCTACCGCGCCCGCCGCCGTGCCTGAAGTGATCTACAACGTAAAGGCGTCGGATCGGGAGGAGCGTCACCGTCAGTGCACGGAGAAACCGCCGTCGACGAAGAGCAGCTGACCGGTGACGAACGCCGAGGCGTCCCCCGCCAGGAACACCGCCGCGCCCGCGAAGTCGCCGGGCAGGCCGTTGCGGCCGGTCATGTGCCGGGCGGCCAGCTCCTCGACACGGCCGGGGACGGCCTGGGCGGGCTCGGTCAGCGGGGTGAGCACGAATCCGGGGATGATCGTGTTGACGCAGACGCCGTGGGCCGACCACGCCTCGGCCTGCGAGCGGGTGAGGCCGGTGACGGCGGCCTTGGCCGCGCCGTACACGCCGCTGTGGCCGAAGGCGCTGATGGACTGCTGGGAGCCGATGTTGATGATGCGGCCATGGCCGCGGGCGGCCATGCGGGGGCCGAAGTGCTGGCCGAGCAGGTAGGGGGCGGTCAGATGCACGGCGATGGTCTGCTCGTAGTCGCCGGGGGTGAGCTCGGCCATGGGCTTGCGGATGTTGTTGCCGGCGGCGTTGACCAGGATGTCGATCTCTCCGGCGGCGGCGCACAGGCGGGCGAGGTCGTCCCGGTCGTGCAGGTCGGCGCTGAGGGCGGAGGTGGTGACGCCGTGGGCGCGCAGCCGCTCGGCGGCCCGGTCGAGCTCGGCGGGCCTGCGGGCGGCGAGCACGACCTCGGCTCCGGCCCGGCCGATCGCCTCGGCCATGGCCAGGCCGATGCCGGAACTGCCGCCGGTGACGAGCGCGCGGCGGCCGTGCAGGGAGAACAGGTCACGCAGATAGTCCGACACGACCGCTCAAGTTAGCACCAGCCACGGGAAGGCGGGCGAGCGGCGTCGGTTGCCGGAGAGGCGAAGGAGGGCTAAGCTCGTGAGCTCGGCAATATGAGAAGCGGCTCCACAGAACTCCCGTAAAGGAGTATAGCAGGGAATGGCTAATCGTCAAGATGGTCTCGCGGAAGCCCTTGACAACGAGCAGCGTACGGTCCGGTGGCTGTACGCCCGGCTCGACGCGGCCAGGGAGCGGGCGCAGGCGACGCTGCGCCAGGTGTACGCCGGCGGCGGCGCGCTGGGCACCCGGCAGGCGCGGTTCGAGCGCGAGGTGACGGCCTCCGAGCAGGCGCGGCGGCTGGCCCAGCTCAACGCGGTGGAGCGCGGCCTGTGCTTCGGCCGGATCGACGACTCCGGCGGCGTCAGCATGTACGTCGGCCGGATCGGGCTGCGCGACGAGGACCACGAGTCGGTGCTGATCGACTGGCGGGCCCCGGCCGCGCGCCCGTTCTACGTGGCCACCGCCACCGACCCGGGCGGCCTGGTGCGGCGCAGGCATCTGCACCTGAAGGACCGCACGGTGGTCGGCATCGACGACGAGGTGTTCGACCTGGACGGCATGTCCGACGGCGACCGGCGCACGCTGGTGGGGGAGGCGGCGCTGCTGGCGGCGCTGCGGCGCGGCCGTACCGGCCGGATGGGCGACGTGGTGGCCACGATCCAGATCGAGCAGGACCGGGTGATCAGGGCGGGCCTGCAGGGGGCGCTGGTGGTGCAGGGCGGGCCGGGCACCGGCAAGACCGTCGCGGCCCTGCACCGGGCCGCCTATCTGCTCTACACCCACCGCGACACGCTGGAGCGGCGCGGGGTGCTGGTGGTGGGGCCCAATCCGATGTTCCTGCGCTACATCGGGCAGGTGCTGCCGGCGCTGGGGGAGACGCAGGTGGTGATGGCCACGGTGGGCGAGCTGTTCCCGGGGGTGCGGGCGGGGGCCGCCGATCCGCCGGCGGCCGCGGTGGTCAAGGGCGATCTGCGGATGGCCGAGGTGGTGGCCGCGGCGGTGGCCGACCGGCAGCGGGTGCCCGCGGCGGATCTGCAGGTGGAGCTCGACGGCCTGCGGCTGCGCGTGCCGCACGCGGTGTGCGTGCGGCTGCGCGAGCGGGCGCGGGCGGTGCGCCTGCCGCACAACATGGCCCGCAAGCTGTACGTCACCGAGCTGCTGAAGGAGCTGGCCAGGGCGGAGGCGCGGGCGCTGGAGGAGTCGCTGCACCTGGAGGAGCTGGCGGAAGACGACCCGGAGCTGGCCGAGCCGCTGGACCTGGAGGGCGACCTGGACGAGACGGACATCGCGCTGGCGGCCGAGCGGCTGTGGGGGGAGGAGCCGGTGCGGCGCGCGGTGGCCGAGCTGTGGCCGGAGCTGACGCCGCAGGAGCTGGTCGCCGATCTGCTGTCCGCGCCGGACACGTTGTGGTCGGTGTGCCCGCCGGGCCTGGACTGGACGCCGCTGGTGCGGCCCCGCGAGTCGCCGTGGACGGTCGGCGACGTGCCGCTGCTGGACGAGGCGGCCGAGCTGCTGGGCCACGACGACTCGGCCGACCGGGTGGCGGCGCGGCGCGCGGGGGAGGAGTGGGCCGAGCAGGAACTGTACGCGCGCGAGGTGCTGGAGAGCACCGGCCTGCTGGAGGAGGGCGTCTTCGACCGGGCCGAGGTGCTGGCCGAGCGGCAGGCCGACGACGGCGCGGGGCTGACGACGGCCGAACGGGCGGCGGCCGACCGCACGTGGGCGTACGGGCACGTGATCGTGGACGAGGCGCAGGAGTTGTCGCCGATGGCCTGGCGGATGGTGGTGCGGCGGGTCCCGGCGCGGTCGCTGACCGTGGTGGGCGACCTGGCCCAGACGGGGTCGGCGGCGGGGGCGCGCTCGTGGGCGCAGGTGCTCGACCCGTACCTGGAAGGGCGCTGGCGGGAGGAGCGGCTGCTGGTCAACTACCGCACGCCGGTGGAGATCATGCGGGTGGCGGCCGACGTGCTGGCGGCGGTGGCGCCGTGGCAGGAGCCGCCGGAGTCGGTGCGGGACGGCGGCGACGAGCCGCGCGCGGTGCGGGCGCGGGTGGAGGAGCTGCCGGCGCTGGTGGCGGCGGAGCTGGCCGAGCTGGGCGCGCGGGGCGAGGGCGGCCGGTTGGGGGTCATCACACCCGACGGGCTGCACGCGCGGGTGGCGGCCCTGTTCCCGGGGGCGGACGACCTGGACGCGCCGGTGGTGGTGCTGACGGTGACGCAGGCCAAGGGCCTGGAGTTCGACGGGGTGGTGGTGGTCGACCCGGCGGGGATCCTGGAGCAGTCGCCGATGGGCGGCCACGACCTGTACGTGGCGGTGACGCGGGCGACGCGGCGGCTGACGGTGGCCCACGAGGGCGAACTGCCGGCGATGTTGTCCCGCCTGAAATCTACAATGTAAAGCCGCCGGGTCGGTGATATTCACCCGAATTTCACCGAAAAGGCAGCCGCGATCGGGAGCGCGCCGGGCGGGTCACTCGTTGTAGAGCTTGTCCGCGACTTCGTGGATGCGGCGGGTGGCGTGGTCGAGGGCGCGCAGGGTCTCGGTGTCCAGGTGGGACATGATGCGCTTGTAGTGTCTGAGGCCCGCGTCGTTGATCTCGGCGATCAGGGTGGCGCCGGCGGGGGTGAGCTCGACCCGGCGCACCCGGCGGTCGTTGGCGTCTTCGTGCCGGCTGACCAGGCCCTGGGCGACCAGGCGGTCGACGATGCCGGTGACGGTGGCCAGGCTGACGCCGAGGGTGTGGGCGAGGTCCTGGCCCGAGGCGGAGCCGTGCGTCGACAGCTGCATGACGACGCGGAGCTGCCGGATGGTGAGATTGGAGCTGAACAGGGGGGACTGTTGCCGGGTGAACAGTCTTCCCAGGTCGCGCTGTGTCTCGGTGATCCGGCGGATCAGGTCTTCGCGGTCGTCGCTCACGCTCACCTCTCGCTTCCTGAGAAGGTTATCAGGAAAGCTGCATCAGGCTAAATATTCGTATTAGGCAAAGTGTTAGTCTGGGGCGAACTTTGGAGGGGAGCCTATGACCGCTTTCGCCCGG
The DNA here is from genome assembly GCF_040630865.1 of Nonomuraea sp. NPDC005730. Classification (NCBI taxonomy): domain Bacteria; kingdom Bacillati; phylum Actinomycetota; class Actinomycetes; order Streptosporangiales; family Streptosporangiaceae; genus Nonomuraea; species Nonomuraea sp. NPDC005730. Next base: position 11,184 of record NZ_JBEXYK010000047.1, on the reverse strand, counting down.
TTGAGTCTGCTCAACCGCAGTCTTGTCATCTTGGTAGCGGTCGTGATCACCGCGTTCGGCGCGTTCACGATCCCGCAGTTGAAGCAGCAGCTCCTGCCGTCGTTGGCGTTCCCGGGCGCGTTCGTCATCGCGCCCTTCCCGGGTGCCTCGCCGGAGATCGTCGAAGACCAGGTGACGAAGCCGATCGAGGACTCCTTCCAGGGGATCCCCGGCATGGAGCAGATGACCTCCACGTCGAAGGAGGGCATGGCCCAGATCCAGGTGGCCTTCGAGTACGGCACCGACATCGAGGCCTCGCTGAACAAGATGCAGCAGGCCGTCGCCCGGATCACGCTCCCGCAGGGCGTCGATCCGCAGGTGGTGGCGGGCAACACCGACGACATCCCGGTGCTGGTGCTGGCGGTGGGCGACGGCGGCGACGAGCGGGCGATGGCCGACAAGCTGCGCCGGATCATGGTGCCGGAGTTGCAGAGCGTCGAGGGGGTGCGCGAGGCCGCGGTCACCGGCACCCGTGACGAGGTCGTCACGATCGAGCCGGACGTCAAGAAGATGGCGCTGGCCGGGGTGTCGGCGGCGCAGATCCCCGAGGTGCTCAAGGCGAACGGCACGCCGATCCCGGCCGGGTCGCTGACCTCCGACGGCAGGTCGCTGACCGTGCAGGTGGGGGCGCGGGTCGACTCGCTGGAGAAGCTGAAGAACCTCTACCTGACCCCCGCGCAGCCTGCCCAGCAGGCCCAGACCCCGGCCCAGACTCCGGGGCAGGCGCAGGGCCGCCCGCAGGCCGGGCAGCCGCCCCAGACGGGCCGGGCGGCCGTGCCGCAGCAGGTGGCGCGGCTCAAGCCGGTCAAGCTCGGTGACGTGGCCGAGATCAAGCGTGGCCTGGCCGATGCCTCGACGATCACCCGTACCGACGGGAAGACCAGCCTTGGCGTGTCGGTGACGATGACGCCCGACGGCAACGCGGTGACGATCTCCCACGAGATCCGCGAGAAGCTGCCGGAGCTGACGCGGTCGCTGGGCGACTCCTCCGACACGCAGGTGTCGGTGGTGTTCGACCAGGCGCCGTACGTGGAGGAGTCGATCGAGAACCTGACCACCGAGGGCCTGCTGGGGCTGGCGTTCGCGGTGCTGGTCATCCTGGTGTTCCTGCTGTCGGTGCGTTCGACGCTGGTGACGGCGGTGTCGATCCCGCTGTCGGTGGTGATCGCGTTGCTGGCGCTGTGGGCGGGCGACTACTCGCTCAACATGCTGACGCTGGGCGCGCTGACGATCGCGGTGGGCCGGGTGGTCGACGACTCGATCGTGGTGCTGGAGAACATCAAGCGCCATCTGGGTTACGGCGAGGCCAAGCTGCAGGCCATCCTGACCGCGGTGCGGGAGGTGTCGGGGGCGGTGACGGCCTCGACGCTGACGACGGTGGCGGTGTTCGCGCCGATCGCGATCGTGGGCGGCATGGTCGGGGAGTTGTTCCGGCCGTTCGCGGTGACGGTGGCGGTGGCGTTGCTGGCCTCGCTGGTGGTGTCGCTGACGGTGGTGCCGGTGCTGGCGTACTGGTTCCTCAAGGCGCCGGCGTTGTCGCCGGAGCAGGCGCGGGCCCAGCGTGAGGAGGCCGAGGCCAAGGAGCTGCGCAGCCCGTTGCAGCGGGCGTACCTGCCGGTGTTGCGGTTCGCCACGCGGTACAAGCTGGTGACGGTGCTGATCGGGGTGGCGGTGTTCGTCGGGACGATGGGCCTGGCGGGCGGTCTGCGGACGAACTTCCTGGACTCCTCCGGCCAGAACACGATCTCGCTGACGCAGAAGATGCCGGTCGGCACCGATCTGGCCACGACGGACAAGGCCGCCAAGAAGGTCGAGGGCGTGCTGTCGGGGCTGGCCGGTGTGGAGACGTACCAGGTCAACGTGGGTGGCGGCAACGCCATGCAGGGCGGCGTGGGCGGTGGCGCGGACCGGGCGTCGTTCTCGGTGACGGTCAAGGACGGCGCCGAGCCGGCGACCGTGGAGCAGCAGCTCCGCGAGAAGATCACGGGCCTGTCCGGGGTCGGCGAGGTGACGGTCGGCGGGGCCGGCGGCGGGGGCGGGTTCTCCTCCGACACGGTGAGCGTGATCGTGCAGGCGCCCGACGCCGAGTCGCTGCGCACGGCGACCGAGGCGGTCAAGGGTGCGATGGGCCAGGTGAAGGGTCTGCGTGACCTGTCGTCGAACCTGGAGGCCAGCGCGCCGCGCATCGAGGTCGCGGTGGACCGGGAGAAGGCGGCGGCCAAGGGGCTGTCGGAGGGGCAGGTCGGCCAGGCGGTGGCGCAGGCGTTCCGCGGCGCGCCGCTGGGCCAGATCACCCTGGACGGCCGCAGCAGCGACCTGGTGCTGCGCGGGGGCGAGGCGCCCGAAGACGTCAAGGCGATCGAGGACCTGAAGCTGCCGACGGCGGCGGGGCTGGTGAAGTTGTCGTCGGTGGCCAAGGTGGAGCAGGTGGCCGGTCCGACGCAGGTGACCAGGATCGACGGCGAGCGTTCCGCGACGGTGTCGGGCAAGGTGGAGGCGTCGGATCTGGGCACTGTCACGCAGGAGCTGACGACGAAGCTGGAGCCGGTGGCGCTGGGCGCCGGCGCCCGGTACGAGATCGGCGGCGCCTCGGCCGACCAGGCGGACGCGTTCTCCGACCTGGGCATGGCGATGCTGGCGGCGATCGCGATCGTGTTCATGATCATGGTGGCGACGTTCCGGAGCTTCGTCCAGCCGCTGATCCTGCTGGTGTCGATCCCGTTCGCGGCGACCGGCGCGGTGGGGCTGCTGGTGGCGACCGACACCGCGATGGGCGTGCCGGCGCTGATCGGCATGCTGATGCTGATCGGCATCGTGGTGACGAACGCGATCGTGCTGATCGACCTGATCAACCAGTACCGGGATCAGGGGATGGGCGTGGTCGAGGCGGTGATCGAGGGCGGCCGGCGCAGGTTGCGGCCGATCCTGATGACGGCGGTGGCCACGATCTGCGCGCTGACGCCGATGGCGCTGGGCGTGACCGGGTCGGGCGGGTTCATCTCGCAGCCGCTGGCGATCGTGGTGATCGGCGGCCTGGTGACCTCGACGCTCCTGACGCTGGTGCTGGTGCCCACCCTCTATGTCGCCGTGACTCGCAAGCGTGATCGCGGACCGCGCCCGACTCCTTCCAGCCATCGGCTACGTGAAAGTGTCGACGATGCTGGAGGAAAGGACCTCGCCAGCAATTCGGCGTGACACGAGTGAGGCATCAGCCGCCCGGCGGGGTTACCCATCCCGCCGGGCGCGCGGCTGTCCTGCCCCCGTTCGGCGCTCAGTACTTCGGGTGCGTGCGCCGAGGCCGGCAGCCTCATCCGCTGGATCCGAAGCGCATCCTGCGAAACCCCCGCTGCCTCTTCCGGTGTGTTGCTGCGTTTCCGGCCAGAGGCGCGCCGCCCTCGGCGGCGGCCGCTGGTTCGCCGCCGACGCACGTGGCATCCCCCATGGGGACGAGTCCACTGCCTGGACGGCGACACAGCGCAATGCCTGTGACCGATGGCCCGACACGGGCCGAGAACGGTCGCGATCAACGCGAATGCCGTGCCCCAGAGGTTCGGGGCACGGCAAGCGGCGTCAGCGGATCTGACCCGGTCGACTCAGGCGGGCGGCGTGATGTCGACGAAGGGGCTGCAGTTGGCAGGCCAGGGCCGCGTCGCCGTGGTGCCCGGAGGCGGGAAGACGGTGCACGTGCTCTGCGCTATGCGGGAGTGTGCGTTGAGCACGGTGACGTGCACTGTCGACCCCTCGTCGGGCGCAGCCAGAGTGATGTCGACCAGGCGGCCGAAATTTCTGGGCAGCCGCGAGGACAGGTCGTGCCATCGTGGCGTCGTCCGCGGATCCCTGATCAGTACGTTGTGCTCCCGAATGACCCCTACGAACTTGGTCGGCGGCCTCTCCTCGTCCTCCGGGTCCCCCTGGAAGGCCGAGTCGATCGCGACAGCGTTGTCGTCTTCCATCCCGATGGGGAAGGAGCGATTGTTCGCTTTCACGACCTTGGCATCCGCGAGGCCGTGAACGCTGACGACCGATGTCGCGTGGACGCCGGCAAATGCTGGCGCTGGAATTGAAAGAGCCGTGAGTGCGCTGGTTGCCGTAGCGGCTAGAGCAAACGCCAGCGTACGTGTGATGCCGAGTGGGTGCGAAGCGCGCCCGCTCTGGTGTTGAGCCACGTGTTTCCCCTGTAGATGCCAGATTCGAACGAACGGGGTCAATAGCTGCCCCTAAATGGTTGCAAATTTGAGATACCCCTCCGGTGAAGCGATAAAGCGCGCCGATTTTCTGCAGAAGGCAAGGAGTATCGAAAGACAAATAAAAGGCAATCATTTCGGATATGTAGCAGTAAAGAGGGGGCGAGCGTTCATATTGGGCAAATGGTCACAGACGTGGCGAGTGGGCTCCGGGCTCGCATGCACCGGGCGCGGACGCGGCGACCCGACCCGGGCGGCGCGTCTGCCCTCTATGCACCCCGCCCGACAGGGGTCAGCCGCAGGCCCCGGGCCACCGTGATCTGCCGGGTGATGACACACTGCTCAGACAGCGGACCTGAAGCCCGTGGGGTTCAGGTCATCCCGGCAGTCGGAGGGACCGGCGACCCGGCGGGCATCATGCCCACGATCAGCGTTTGCGGGTCACGGATGCCGGCGAGGTGGCCGAAGCCCTCCGCGTACGCGGAGATGGCGGACTGGAGCAGGCGCAGATGGGCCCGGCATTCCTGGTCGCCGGGCCAGGCCGACTCCGGTTCGCCTGGATGCGCCCGTTCCCAGGCGGTCAGCAGCGGGTGCCACCTGGACAGGAACGGGCGCAGTTCCTTGTTGAGCATCGAGATCGCGAAGTACTCCACGGTCTGCCCGCCTGGCACGGGGGCTGAGGGGCGGCTGGTCTTGAGGGCGTCGCGGGTGGTGGCGAACAGGCCGTACAGAGAGTTCATGGCCTCCCTGACCAGGCCCTCCTCGTCGTCGAGTGACTGAACGGAGACCCGGGTGACGGTCTCGACGAACAGGTGCCAGGCCACCTGGCGGCTCTCGTTGTTCACCAGGAAGGTGAGCTCGCTGAGCTGCGGCACGGTGACCTTCACCTCGGTCAGCCTGGCCGTCCTGGCATAGAACTGGACCATGATCACGGCGGCCATGCCGGCGGCCGCACCGGTGACGACGAAGATCCACCGGCCGCCCGCCTCGGTCATCTCGAAGATCGCCAGGCCCACGACGGCGCCGACGAGCGCCGACGCGAGCAGCCGCACCCACCGCACCTGCATGATCGCGACGACACGTGCCTTCATCCGGGGGTTCCATTCCTCGGCCGACTGCGACGATCAGACTTTACGTGTGATCCGCCCTCCGGCTGTAGGGGGTCGGCCGTGCTTTCAGCAGACCTTCTCGAAGGGGGTGCCGGACGGCAGGTAGCGGCCCCACTCCTGCTCGGTGAGTGAGCGACCGGCCGCCGCGCAGAGCGAGGGGAACGGATCCGCCGGGACGTCCACCTTCCATTGCAGGATCGTTCCCTTGTCGTAGGAGCCGGCGGCCAGGGTCCGGCCGTCCGGGCTGAAGGCCAGCGACGAGATGGCGCCTTCGCCGCCCTTGAACGGGTTCCCGATCGGCTTCGTCGTGGCCGCGTCCCAGAGCTGGACGCCTGCGGCGGCGTCGGTGGCCAGCGTTCTGCCGTCCGGGCTGAACTCGACGGTGGAGATGGTGCCCGTGCGATCCTTGAAGGCGCCCTTGGGGCGGCGGCCTGCCGTGTCCCAGATCCTGACCGTTCCCTGATCTCCCACGGTGGCCAGGAGCTTGGTGTCCGGGCTCAAGGCCAGCCAGGTGACGCCGAAGCCCGCGATCGGGGCGCCGATCGGCCGCCGGGTGGCGGTGTCCCAGAGCCTGGCCGTGCCGCCTCCCATGGTGGCCATGATCCTGCCGTCCCGGCTGAAGACGATCTGGTGGAGGATGTAGCTGTGGGCCTTGGTCGGATCGGTGACCGGACGGCGGGTGGCGGGATCCCATAACTGGAGGAGTCCCTTGCCGGAGGCAATGGCCAGGGTCCTGCCGTCCGGACTGAACGTCAGCACGGAGATGGTGCCGGCCGCGGCCTTGACGGGGGTGCCGATCCGCTGCCGGGTGGCCAGGTCCCACAGGTGGAGACCGCCCTCGTCGTCACCGACGGCCAGCGTCCTGTCGTCCGGGCTGATCGCCACCGGCCATACGAACGGGTGCCTGCCGCGGATCGGCGGGCCGAGTTGCCTGCCGGTCAGCCGGTCCCAGACGCGGATGGTTCCGTCCTCTCCGCTGCTGATCAGGATGTTGCCGTTCTTGCTGTACGCCAGCTGCGAGACTTCGCCCTTGTGGCCGGTGAGCGGGTCGGTGACCGGCCGCCGGGCGGCGGCGCGCCAGAGCCGGGTGGTCCCGTCCCCGCTGACGGTGGCCAGGGTTCCGCCGTCCGGGCTGAGAGCCACGCCGAAGACGAAGCCGCTGTGGCCGGTGAACGCGTCGCCGGCCGGGCGCCGGGTCGCCAGGTTCCACAGCCGGGCGGTCCTGTCCCAGCTGCCGGAGGCCAGGGTCCGGCCGTCCTTGGTGAACGCGAGTCCGGTGACGGCGCCGGTGTGACCTGTGAGAGGTCGCCCGACGGGCTTCCCGGTGGCGGGGTCCCACAGCCGGATTTCTCCTTGGTAGCCGCCGGTGGCCAGCGTCCGGCCGTCCGGGCTGAACGCGACGGCTCGGATCTCGTCGGTGTGGCCCTTGAGGGGCTTTCCGACGGGTCTTCCCGTGGCGGGGTTCCACAAGCGGGCGATCCTGTCACGGCCGGCGGTGGCGAGGATTCTGCCGTCCGGGCTGAACGCCACCCCGCTGACCTCGTCGGTGTGGCCTTTGAGAGGTCGTCCGACGGGTTTCCCGGTGGCGGGGTCCCACAGCCGGGCGGTGGCGTCCTGGCCCGCGCTGGCCAGGGTCCGGCCGTCCGGGCTGAAGGCCAGGGCCCACACGACGGACCGATGACCCGTGAGCGGGACCGCTGTCCTGGTGGAGAGGTCCCACAGCCTGATCGTCCCGTCGGAGCCGGCGACGGCGAGGGTCCGGCCGTCCGGGCTGAAGGCCAGGGCAAGGCCGCCGTCCTTGATCGGATCCCCCACGGGCCGGCCGGTCGCCGGATCCCACAGGCGGGTGGTGCCGTCCGTGCCGCCGGTGGCCAGGGTCCGGCCGTCCGGGCTGAAGGCCACCGCGCCGCCCTTGTAGGAGCCACTGTCCAGGGTGGCGCGCACCGGGGAGGCCAGGGCGGCCACCATGCCGTAGCGGGCCTCGGGGGTCTGGGCGAAGTGCCAGGCGGTGGCCGACAACAGGCCGGAGACGACCGGATCACTCTCGCCGATCTGGATGCCGCGATCACCGGCCAGGTACGACAGGGCCTGGTCGCGCTCGGCGTCGGCTCTGACGCGTTGGGCGTCGGCGACGTCGGCCGCGTGGACGGCCACGGTGGCCGCGACGACCGCCGCCGTGGTGAGGACGGACAGCCCGGTCCACGAGAGCCGCCGGAAGCGCCGGACCAGCCGGTGCTGCCGGACGTCGTCGCCGACGAGCTCGTCCTTGGCCCTGCCGTGCAGGGTGGCGGCGAGCGTCGCGACGGCGTCGAGGAAGGCCGGGTTGCTCAGCGAGAGGTCGCTCTGGCTGCGGATCGAGCGCAGGTCCGCCCACAGGGGGACCTCGGTGAACGACGTGAGCAGCGACTCGGGCAGCGCCGTGGTCAGGGTCTCGTCGAAGTGCCCGGCCGCGTGGTCCCAGACGAGGTCGCCGCCGGTGAGCATGAGGAAGATGGGCCGTCCCGGTTCGAGCGAGCGCCAGTGCTCGATCTCCCGCCGCACCCACACCGAACGCGCCGACTCGGGGGAGGCCAGCAGGACGAAACAGCGCGAGGCATCGAGCGCGGCCTCGATCGTCGTCCACAGTCCCGGTGACGCCGACAGGCTGCGGGCGTCGCAGAAGACCCGCAACGCCCGCAGTTTGTACCAGGGACGGGCGAACTGGTGCAGCCCATCACGCAGAGCGGGGCCGAGCAGCCCGTCGGCGGCCCGGCTGTAGGAGATGAAGGAGTCGTACGGAATCGGCGTCGTAGTCCCGCGGATGCCAGGCACGTTCACGATGATAGAGACGCGCGGCTTGAGTACCCGGTTACTCACGCGCCCTGTTTCGCGCCTTCGCATACTGAGCTGGATGCACAGTCTGGAGGGGGCGCGGAATGAGAAGCATTCGTGCGTTGGCCGCATCGTTACTGGTGCTGGCCTGGTTGGCGTATCTCGGTCCGAGCCCGGCCCAGGCGGCGACCGTGGAGGTCACCGTCAGCCTGTACCGGGTGGTCGAGCTGTCGTGCGACGAGGGCGCGGGCGAGTCCTGCGGCAACGACTACTACCCCAAATTCAAGATCGGGAACGAGGACCTGTACGACGGCGAGGACGATTACTGCTGTGCCCACGGCCCCGACTTCCGGACCAACTGGGTCCACAAGGCCACGGTCGACACCAGCCAGAATCCCGTCGACATCCACCTGGAACTGTGGGACCAGGACGACCTGAGCCAGAACAACGTCATTCACTGGGCCAAGAACGGCGATTACCTGGATCTCAAGTTCGACCTGAACACGTGCGTCTTCACCGGCGGCGGCCTGACCGCCGAGCAGGGCGCCGGCGCCCTGACCCTGTCGGGGGAGAGCGAGACCACCGGCCCTGACTCGGCCCGCGGCTTCTTCACCATCACCACACCCGCCTGCATCACGCTGGCCAGGACCACGGGCGGCGCCGCCGACAGCGACGGCGACGGCATCATGAACGCCTGGGAGACGCCGGGCGTGGGCTACGACGTCAACAACGACAACAACGTCGACCTGGCCCTGGGCGACCCGCCGTACAACGCGCTGCCCTACCGCAAGGACCTGTTCGTCGAAGCGGACTACATGAAGGACAACGAGCCCGACTGGTTCGGGCTCGGCGACGTCGTGGACGCCTTCGCCAGAGCACCGGTCGACCCTTACCACCCCGACCCGGCCCATCCGGCGGCGACCAGATACCTGGGCGTCACTCTCCACGTGCTGAAGGACGAGGAACTGCCGAAGACGTCCAACATCCGGTTCGAGAAGTCCGATCCGGTACTCGTGGACTTCAACGAGCTGAAGAACGGCGAACCGGCCGGCCCCTGCACAGGACACTTCGGCACCCTCGCCGACCGCAACGACGGGAACTGCGCGAACATCCTGAAGGCCAAACGCGACGTGTACCGCTACATGATCTTCGCCGAGAGCTACCTCGAAGATCCCGACTCCTCGGGCAACTCCGAGTGGTACGCCGTCGGCCCCCAGGGCGGCAACGACTTCGTCGTGACGCTCGGCACGTGGGGCGCCAAGGCGATCAACGACGTCGGCGGACTGAGGGTCGCCCAGGCCTCGACCTTCATGCACGAGCTCGGGCACACGCTCAGCCTGGGCCACGGCGGCGACGACGAGGTCAACTGCAAACCCAATTACCTGAGCGTGATGAACTACGCGCTCCAGTTCCCCGACATCAACTTCACCCGGCCCATGGACTACAGCAGCACGGCCACCGGCACCGCGCTCGGCACCACCGACGCCACCCGGCTCGTGGAGAGACACCTCAACGAGAACCTCGGCGTGCGCGGAACGCCGCACCCCGACCGCTACACCGTGTACGGGATCAAGGGCAAACCCCACGTCGAGCCCGCCAACAGCGGCCCGATCGACTGGAACGGAGAAAAGGGCAACACAGAGGGCGACATCCCCGCTGACATCAACTACATCGAGTCCATCGGCATCCGGGGCAAGGGATGCAACATCACCGATGACACCCAGACGCTGCACGGCTACGACGACTGGGCCCACCTGCAGTACAACCCCAGGCTCAACGCCGACGGCTTCAACGACGGGGTGCCGCGGAGCATGCCTGACGAGATGACGGAGGAGATGGTCCTGGCCCTGTCGCAGCAGGCCGACCTGAAGGTCACCAAGTCCGCCGACCAGGCCGAAGCCGATGGCGGGGACACCGTGACCTACACCGTCGACGTCACCGACCTCGGGCCGGGCAAGGCCACCGCCGTCTCGCTCACCGACATGCTGCCCGACGGCACCACCCGGCAACGCCCGGTGCCCGACCTGAACAAGGACGACGTGCACACCGTCACGCCGAAGTTCACCTACCAGGTGCCGTGCGACACGACCGACGGCACGGTGCTCACCAACACCGTCACGGTGACCGGGAAGGACACGAACGGCGTGCCCGACCCGTACACCAGCGACAACACCGCCCGCGCCGCGACCACGGTGCGCGCCCCGGTGCTGACGGTGAACGAGACGGCGACGGCCACGGTCAACGCCGGTGAGGCGATCTCGTACACCATCGCCTACGCGAACACCGGCGGTGGCGGCGCCTCCGACGCCGTCATCACCGGCACGCTGCCCGCCGGCGTCTACTACAGCAAGGCGCTCGACCTGGGTGCCGGGCCGAAGCCGGACTCGGTGACGCTCAACGCCGACGGCACCAGGACGCTGGTCTGGAACGTGGGCGCGCTGCCCGCCAAGTCCGGCGAACGGAACATCGTCTTCACCGCGCGGCCGACACTGCTGGCGACGGCGGGCACGGCGTACGCGAGCGAGGTGTCCGTGACCTACAAGAACACCGGCGGGGCGTGCACCTTCGACCCGGTCTCGGACTCGGTCACGACCACGGTCACGGCCGTTCCGCCCACCAGGGATCCGCTGTCCAAGGGCTACTGGACGAACCATTCAGGACAGTGGACGGCCGAGTACCTGGCCCGCATCCAGGCCACCGACCAGCGCTACGACAGCGACCGGAGCGGCGCCCTGTCGGCGGCCGAGATCGACTCCGCCTTCCACGACACCAACGGGCCCAAGACCGTGCTCCGCGAGCACGCCCTGGGCACGTACTTCAACCTGGCGACCAGGCGCGTCAACGCCGGGACGGCGATCGACTCGGCGACGACCAGGCGGCTGGGCCTGGGCACCGTGCGCGCCGCGATGATCTACGCCCAGGAGACGATGGCGCTGCCGATCGGCTCCGGCACCTCGGCTCGCTACAGCGACATCATCGGGGTGCTCGACGACGTCAACGCCAACAGGATCGAGGTGTACTGACACGACCCTGACGGCCAC
>NZ_JBEXYK010000046.1:0-83936 GCF_040630865.1 Nonomuraea sp. NPDC005730 | reverse complement strand
CCAAACACTAAATCTATTGTGTTTTTATTTTTTTTGTGTGGTGTACTAGAGGTGGGGGGCCGGGCCGGGCCCCCCCCCCCCCGCCTCTGGCGTGACTAGCTGCAACCCTCGGCCGGAGGCGCGGTCTCCGACAGCTTCAGGCCCTGGATGCCGCCGAACCACTTCTCCAGCAGCTGCTTCATGGTGCCGTTGTCCCACAGCTTCTTCACCGCGGTGTTGACGGCCTCACACGTCTTGCTGTCGCCCTTCTTCAGGCCGATGCCGTACTTCTCGTCGGTGAAGCCCTGGCCGAGCACCTTGAAGTTGCCGCCGGCCTGCTTGGCGAAGCCCGCCAGGATCAGGTCGTCGGTGGTGACGGCGTCGAGGTTGCTGCCCGACAGCTTCTGCACGCACTCGGAGTAGGTGGCGGCGTCGACGGTCGTGGCGTCGATGTCGAGCTTGCCGTCCGGGGGCGGGTCGGTGACGCGCTTGTAGGAGTTGGAGCCGGCCGCCTTGCAGATCTTCTTGCCCTTGAGGTCCTGCGGGGTGTTGATCGCGGTGTCGTCCTTGCGGACCATGATGTCCTGGTGCGCGATCACGTACGGGCCGCCGAAGGACACCTTGCCCTTGCGCTCCTCGGTGATGGAGTACGTGGCGAAGATGATGTCGACGGTGCCGTTCTGGAGGAAGGGCTCGCGGTTGGAGGAGGCCGACTCCTTCCACTCGATCGAGGCGTCCTTGCCGCCGTTCATCTCCTTCAGCACGGCCTTGGCGACGTCGACGTCGAAGCCCTCCGGCTCCGACCCCTTCTTCAAGCCCAGGCTCGGCTGGTCCCACTTGGTGCCGACCACGACCTTGCCGCCGCCCTGGACCTTCTCCAGGACGCTGGCGTAGGTCTTGTCCCCGCCGCAGGCGGCCAGAGCGGCGAGCATGCCCACTCCCGTGACCACCGCTCCCAAACGACGCATGTGCATGTATACCTGCCTCAAAATCTCAGTGCGTGAGGATCTTCGAAAGGAAATCACGCGCGCGGTCGGTCTGCGCGTTGGTGAAGAACTCGTCGGGGGTGTTCTCCTCCACGATCTGCCCGTCCGCCATGAAGACCACCCGGTTGGCGGCCCGGCGGGCGAATCCCATCTCGTGCGTGACGACCATCATCGTCATGCCGTCTCGTGCCAGCCCGATCATCACGTCGAGCACCTCCTGGACCATCTCCGGGTCCAGGGCCGAGGTGGGCTCGTCGAAGAGGATCATCTTCGGGTCCATGGCCAGCGCACGTGCGATCGCGACCCGCTGCTGCTGGCCGCCGGAGAGCTGGGCCGGGTACTTGTCCGCCTGCGCGGCGATGCCCACCCGTTCCAGCAGCTCCATGGCCCGCGTGTCGGCCGCCTGGCGGTCCTTGCGGCGCACCTTGATCGGGCCGAGCGTGACGTTCTCGCGGATGGTCTTGTGCGCGAACAGGTTGAAGGACTGGAACACCATGCCGACCTCGGACCGCAGCCTGGCCAGCCCCCTGCCCTCCTCGGGCAGCAGCCGGCCGTCGAACACGATCCTGCCGTCGTCGATCGTCTCCAGGCGGTTGATCGTCCGGCAGAGCGTGGACTTCCCACCGCCCGAAGGGCCGATGACCACCAGAACCTCGCCACGAGAGACGGTCAAGTTGATGTCCTTCAGGACGTGCAACGCCCCGAAGCGCTTGTTGACGCCCTCCAACTGAACGAGTGGAGTGGCGTCGCCGTTCTCCGTCATGGACCAAAACGGTAGAGGTCATTAAGACGCTGGTCACTAACCAGGTGGTACCGATCCGGTCACATCGTGCCGTCAAGCTGGTGTTTTAGACGGGGGCGGCTGCCGCGAGCCGGACAACGACTACCCTTGAACCTGCCATGACTGTGACCCAGGAGAGCGCCCGCACGTACGAAGTGCGCACATACGGGTGCCAGATGAACGTGCACGACTCCGAGCGCCTTTCCGGCCTGCTGGAAGACGCCGGCTACGTGCCGGCCCCCGACGGCGCGACGGCCGACGTCGTCGTGTTCAACACGTGCGCCGTGCGGGAGAACGCCGACAACCGCCTTTACGGAAACCTCGGCCATTTGCGGCCGGCCAAGATGGACAACCCGCGCATGCAGATCGCGGTGGGCGGCTGCCTGGCCCAGAAGGACCAGGGCGACATCGTCCGCAAGGCGCCCTGGGTCGACGTCGTCTTCGGCACCCACAACATCGGCTCCCTGCCGGTGCTGCTGGAGCGGGCCCGGGTGGCCGGCGAGGCGCAGGTCGAGCTGAAGGAGTCGCTGGAGGTCTTCCCCTCCACGCTGCCCACCAAGCGCGAGTCGGCCTACGCGGCGTGGGTCGCGATCTCGGTCGGCTGCAACAACACCTGCACGTTCTGCATCGTGCCGTCGCTGCGCGGCAAGGAGAAGGACCGCCGTCCCGGCGACGTCCTGTCCGAGGTGCGCACGCTCGTCGGCCAGGGCGTCCTCGAGGTGACCCTGCTCGGCCAGAACGTCAACACCTACGGCGTCGAGTTCGGCGACCGGCTGGCCTTCGGCAAGCTGCTGCGCGCCTGCGGCGACGTCGAGGGCCTGGAGCGGGTGCGCTTCACCTCGCCTCACCCGGCCGCCTTCACCGACGACGTCATCGCCGCCATGGCCGAGACGCCCAACGTCATGCACCAGCTCCACATGCCGCTGCAGTCGGGCTCCGACCGCGTGCTGCGGGCCATGCGCCGCTCCTACCGCGCCGAGCGCTACCTCGGCATCATCGAGCGGGTGCGGGCCGCCATGCCCGACGCGGCCATCTCGACCGACATCATCGTCGGCTTCCCCGGCGAGACCGAGGACGACTTCCAGGCCACCCTCGACGTCGTCCGGCAGAGCCGCTTCGCCAACGCCTTCACCTTCCAGTACTCCATCCGTCCGGGCACCCCGGCGGCCACGATGGAGGACCAGATCCCGAAGGAGGTCGTCCAGGAGCGTTACGAGCGCCTGGTGGCCCTTCAGGAGGAGATCTCCTGGGAGGAGAACAAGAAGCAGGTCGGCCGCACGCTGGAGGTGCTGGTCGCCGAGGGCGAGGGCCGTAAGGACGACGCCACGCGCCGCCTGTCCGGCCGCGCCGCCGACAACCGGCTCGTGCACTTCGCGGTGGGCGAGGAGACCCCGAGGCCCGGTGACATGGTCACCGTCGAGGTCACCTACGCCGCCCCCCACCACCTGGTCGCCGACGGCGCGGTCCGGGCGCTGCGGCGCACGCGGGCCGGCGACGCCTGGGAGGCCCGCCAGGGCGCCCCGGCGAAGGGGCCCGGCGTGCTGCTCGGCATGCCGTCCGTCGGCCGCCCGGCGGCTCCCGCCCCGGCCGCCGGGGCCTGCTCGGCGCACTGAGTCACCGCGTTCCCGCACCCCGCCGCCCCTTCCGGGCGGCGGGGTGTCCGGCGTGGGTCAGCGGCGGAGGCGGTCGAGGAAGCTGTAACACGGCTGCCGGCGGAAGTCGTCGAACGTGGCGCACGGGTCGGGCGCGCCGGCCCGTACGGAGGGAGGCGGCGGCGGGGGAGGCGCCTGACGGTCCGGCTCGGGGACGACCCGTTCCCTGGGCGGCGCCTGCGGGGACGCGTGCGGAGCCGGACGGCGTACGGCGGCCCGCCGGGACGGACGCGGCGGCGCGACGAGCGGCGGATGCGTCGGAACCGCCTTGAGGGAGACCGGGGACGACGGCCCGCCCTCCATCGGCCCGCCCTTCAACGGCTCGCCCCTCACCGGCGGGAGCGAGGGGTCGCCCGGCTCCGTCGCCGTGGGCCGGGCGGGCGCCGGCACGGCCTCCATCCAACCCGGCGACCAGGGGCCGGGCGACCAGGGGCCGGCCGACGGGGTGGGCGGCGCCAAGGACGGCTCGACCACCGGCGAGACCGCGATCTGCGAAGGAAAATGCGATCTTGGGATAAGCGGTGTTTCCTGATCGAATTCACGACGGCTTTGCGGGCGCGATTCCGGAGAACTGGTGAATGCCAGGAAAATCCCGAGGCCGGCCGTGACGAGTACCCCGGCCGCTCCGGCCGCGGCGCCCAACCGGGGACGGCCACCTGCGCAAACAGATCTTTGGGGGGACAAGTCGTGATTCCTTTGTGATTGGTGTGCGAGCATTCCACTGATGCGGCTAGTGTGGTCCATCACCCGCGGAAGCCGGCGAGCTTTCCCCGATACGACCGCAGGGAGCTGCACCACCATGCATGATCCGACCGAGACGGATCGTCAGGAGATCCTGTCCGGGCCGGGCCCGTCCCCGAGGCCCCCCGGCAAGAGCAGGAAGACCGCCATCATCGCCGCGTCGGCCCTCGTCGGCGTGCTCGCCGCGGGCGGCGCCGGCTACCTGCTGGCGGCCAAGCCCGGCCAGAGCACCCAGCAGGAGCAGGGCTCCGGCCGTCCGTCCCCGGCCACGAGCGCCGGCGACGAGGTGTTCGAGGCCGACGAGGAGGCCACCATGGGCGACGCCACCACCGACGCCCCCGACGACGGCCTGCCCACCGACGGTTCCGACGACTCCGCCATGGGCGACGCCGTCACGGACACGGGTGGCGGCTCCGACCCCGCCGACAAGGGATCGACCGGTTCCGACGGCACCGGCGGCACGACGCAGACGGGCACCGGCAAGAAGCCCGTCACACCGTCCACCAAGGCCCCGCAGCCGGAGGGCGACACCCCCGCCGACGGCCCCGCGGGGGAGCTGACCGGCCAGTGCGCCAAGAACGGCTGCTGAACGGACCGCGCCAAGTGGCTCGCCCTTTCCGGCCGGTAATGGACCTGCTGGAGAGCCGGCCGTCCTCGTAGGGTGCCGGGCATGACGACTGACAGAGCGGCCACGTTGCGCCGGCTGCACGTGCCCGGCAGCCCGCTGATCCTGCCCAACGTCTGGGACGCCGCCTCGGCGCGCGCGGTCCAGGAGGCCGGCTTCCCGGTGGTGGCCACCGGCAGCGCGGCCGTCTCCCGCGTGCTGGGGTACGCCGACGGCGAGAGCACGCCGGTCGGCGAGATGATGGCCGCCGTCGCCCGTATCGCCAGGGCCGTGGACGTCCCCGTGACCGCCGACGTCGAACGCGGTTACGGGCTCGCGCCCGGCGAGCTGGCCGAGCGGCTGGCCGAGGCGGGGGCGGTGGGCTGCAACGTGGAGGACTCCGACCCGCGTACCGGCGAGCTGGTCGACGCCGGGGCGCAGGCGGACTACCTGGCCGGGATGCGGGCGGCCGCGGGCGACGCCCTGGTGATCAACGCACGGGTCGACACCTACGTACGGGGCCTGCGCGACCGGGCGGCGGCCGTGTCGCGCGGTCGGCGCTACCTGGAGGCGGGGGCCGACTGCGTGTACCCGATCACGCTGGCGGACGAGGGCGAGATCGCGGCCCTCGTCGCCGAGGTGGGCGGGCCGGTGAACATCCTGTTCCGGCCGAAGGCGCCGTCGTACGGGCGGCTGGCGGAGCTGGGGGTGGCCAGGATCAGCTTCGGCGGCGGCCTCCACCAGGCGGCCCACGCCTACACAGAACGCCTGCTCAAGGCCATCGAACAAGGCCACGACCCCTACCCGACCTGACCACCGACACCTGGCGCGCACCGGGGTTCCGCGGGGTCGGGGTCCTGGGCGGGCTGGCCGCCGGGGGGTGGCGGGTGGCGCGTACGCTTGCGCTCGTGCTTGTCGCCGCGGCCGTCTGCCCGCAAACCCCGCTGATCGTGACCGGGCTGCCCGAGCTGCGTGCGGCCTGTCGTACCGCGGTCGCCGCGCTCCGGGCCGCCCGCCCCGACGTGCTGGTCGTGGTGGGCGGTGCGGAGACGACCCGCTCCTACGACGGCGCCGCGGCGGGCAGCCTGCGGCCCTGGGGCTTCGAGGTCACGGTGGGCGAGGGCCCGCCCGTGCTGCCGCTGTCCCTGACCGTCGGCCGCCGGCTCCTGGACGACGCCGACCAGCCCTCCGACCGGCCGCCCACCACCGACGCCGAACGACCCCTCGCTCGTGACGCCGAGGGGGTTCCCGCGCGGGCGGTTGCCTTTGACGCCGCGCCGGCCGAGTGCCGGGCGATCGGTGCCGAGCTGGCCGGCCTCGGGCGGGTCGCGCTGCTGGTCATGGCCGACGGCTCGGCCTGCCTGACCCCGCGGGCCCCGGGCCGGTACGACGAGGCGGCAGGGCCGTACAACGACCTGATCGCCGAGGCGGTCGGCAGGGCCGACGCGGCGGCGCTGGCCGCGCTCGACCCGGTCGAGGCCGACCGGCTCTGGGTGACCGGCCGCGCGGCCCTCCAGGTGCTGGCCGGCGCGGCCGAGGGGACGCCGCTGACGGGCACGCTCCTCATGCGGTCGTCGCCCTACGGCGTCGGCTACTTCACAGGCGTGTGGAGCTGACGGCGCGGCACCGGGAGACGCGTCAAGCGAGGGGGCGGCGGCGGGGGACGGGGATGCGCATCAGGTCGCGGGCCGTGATCACTTCGCCGTCGAAGCTGCGCCGTACCTCCTCCACGAACGACGGCTCCTCGGCGAACCCGTACCGCTCGGAGAAGTGCGTGAGCACCAGCCTGCGCACGCCCGCGTCGGCCGCCACCACGCCCGCCTCGAACGCCGTCAGGTGCCCGTACTCCTTGGCCAGCGCGCTCTCGGCGGACAGGAACGTCGACTCGATCACCAGCAGGTCGGCCCCGGAGGCGAGCTCGAACACGGCGTCGCACAGGCGGGTGTCCATGACGAACGCGGCGCTCTGCCCCGGCCTGGGCTCGCTGCACTCGGCGAGCGTGACGCCCCGGACCGAGCCCTTGCGCTGGAGCTCGCCGACCTCCGGGCCGCGGATGCCGTGGCGGGCCAGCCGGTCGGGGAGCATGCGGCGGCCGTGCGGCTCCTGGATGCGGTAGCCGTACGACTCGACGGGGTGGGACAGGCGGCGGGCGATCAGCGGCCCCACCCCGGCCAGCGCGCCGGAGACCGGATGCTCCTCGATCACCGTCGTGTCGGCGAACGCGGCCGCGTGCCGCAGCCTGCGCCAGTAGGTCTCGCCGGCGGCGGGGAAGACCGCGCGCACCGGATGGCGCACCCGGTCACGGGCGATGCGCTGCACGACCCCGGGCACGCCCAGGCAGTGGTCGCCGTGGAAGTGCGTCACGCAGAGCCAGTGGACGTCGTTCGCGCTCAGCCCGGCGTGCAGCATCTGCCGCTGCGTGCCCTCGCCCGGGTCGAAAAGGTAGCCTTGCCCGTCCCAGCGCAGAAGGTACCCGTTGTGGTTACGGTGTCGGGTGGGCACCGCGCTGGAGGTGCCCAGCACCACGAGTTCACGTGAGGACATGATGACCACGGTCGCGTTCGCCGAGGTGCCGACGCCGGTCGGCCCGTTCGTCCTGGCCGTCACCGAGCGGGGGCTGGTCGCCTCGGGATGGGGATCGCCCGCTGGACTGGCCGGCCGGCTCGGCCTGGCTGAGGTTCATGATGCGGATCGTACGGCCTGCGCCGTCGCCGAGCTGAACGCTTATTTCGCCGGCGAGCTGCGCACGTTCAGCACCCCCGTGGACTGGCGGCTGATGACGGGCTCCCGGCTGCAGGTGCTGCAGGCCCTGCACCGCGTCCCGTACGGCGCCGCCGTCACCTACGGCGAGCTGGCCCGGCGCGCCGGGTCGAGCGTGCCCGCCCGCGGCATCGGCTCGATCATGGGCTCCAACCCGATCCCCATCATCGTGCCCTGCCACCGGGTGGTCGCGGGCAACGGGCTGGGCGGGTTCAGCGGCGGCGTGGGGGTGGAGACCAAGCGCTGGCTGCTGACCCACGAGGGATACCTCCAGCCGACGCTCCTCGACCTGTAGGTGGTCCGTCCACACCCGGACAGTTGACACACTGGTCGGTGTGCGCCAGCAGCCAGTCATCGCCGTCGTGGGTCCCACGGCGGCCGGGAAGTCCGATCTCGCCGTCGACATCGCGCTCCGGCTCGGGGGCGAGTGTGTCAACGCCGACTCCATGCAGCTCTACCGCGGCATGGACATCGGCACGGCCAAGCTCACCCTCGCCGAGCAACGCGGCGTCCCCCACCATCTGCTGGACATCTGGGACGTCACGGTCACGGCCAGCGTCGCCGAGTACCAGCGGCTGGCCAGGGAGCTCTTCGCGAAGATCGACGTCCCGGTGCTGGTCGGCGGCAGCGGCCTCTATGTCCGCGCGGCCCTCGACGACCTGGAGTTCCCCGGCACCGACCCGGTGATCAGGGCCCGGCTGGAGGAGGAGCTGGCCGAGCGCGGCCCGGCCCCCCTGTACGAGCGGCTGCGCGAGCTCGACCCGGCCGCCGCCGAGGCGATCCTGCCGAGCAACGGCCGCCGCGTCGTGCGCGCGCTGGAGGTGATCGAGCACTCCGGCCGGCCGTTCTCGGCCACCATGCCGTCCTACGACGCCGTCTATCCCAGCGTGCAGCTCGGCCTGGAGGTGCCGCGGCCCGAGCTCGACGAGCGCATCGAGCTGCGGGTCGAGCGCATGTGGGCGGCGGGGCTGGTCGAGGAGGTCCGCGCGCTGCTCGGGCAGGGCCTGGCCGAGGGCCGCACGGCGGGCCGCGCGCTCGGCTACGCCCAGGTCATCCGGTTCCTGGAGGGGGAGTGGAGCGAGGAGCAGGCGTTCGCCGAGACGGTCAGGGCCACCAGGCGCTTCGCCCGCCGTCAGGAGTCGTGGTTCCGCCGCGACCCGCGGGTGCGCTGGCTTCCGTACGACGCCCCCGATCTGCTTGAACGCTCCCTCGCGCACATCGCCGACCCGGGTGCGGCATAAACTCAGGCAATGCGGTTTCTCAAGGGGCACGGCACCGAGAACGATTTCGTCATCCTGCCCGATCCGGACGACGGTGTGGAAGTGACGGCCGCGCTCGTGGCCAAGATCTGTGACCGGCGGGCCGGGATAGGCGCCGACGGCGTGCTCCGGGTCGCCAGGACCAAGCAGCACGCCGAGGTGGCCGAGCAGGCCGCGGTGGCCGACTGGTTCATGGACTATCGCAACGCCGACGGCAGCGTCGCGGAGATGTGCGGCAACGGCGTACGCGTCTTCGCCCGTTACCTGGTGGACGCGGGGCTGGTGGAGGGGGCGGAGTTCTGCCTGGCCACCAGGGGCGGCCCGCGCCGGGTCCGCGTCGAGCCCAACGGCGACATCACGGTCGACATGGGCAAGCCCGCCGTGCTGGGGGAGAGCGTGGCGGGCGTCGGCGGCCACGAGTACTCCGGTCTCCATGTCGACATGGGCAACCCCCACCTGGCCTGCGCGATCGGCGACCCGGTCGTCCAGCTCGACCTCAGCCACCAGCCCGGCTTCGACACCGGGGTCTTCCCGGCGGGCGTCAACATCGAGCTGTTCAACCCGGTCGGCGTCAGCCGCGTGGTGATGCGGGTCTACGAGCGCGGCTCGGGCGAGACGCGGTCCTGCGGCACCGGCGCCGTGGCGACCGCCGTGGCCGCCGCGCACATGTCCGGCGACACCACCGGCACCTGGACCGTCGAGGTCACCGGCGGCTCGCTGACCGTCATCCTCGACGAGGACACGAGCTACCTGTCCGGCCCGGCGGTGATCCTGGCGAGCGGCGAGCTGATGCTTGCAGAATGATGTTCTCCTGAGGGATGCTGGGTCCACTTTCCGAACCGAGGAGGGGTTGAGGATGGCGGACCCGCGTACCACGGCGGTTCAGGTCAAGGCGCCGATCGGCCAGTACGGCGGCGGCTTCATGGTCTCCCGCGAGGCCAAGGCCGTCTGTGAGGAGCACGGGCTCGGCCCGCGCGAGCTGTACTTCCGCGGGCGCTGCGGGGTGCTTGGCGAGTGCCACGCCGACGTGGTCACCTCGGTGGCGGTCTTCTTCCCGGCCGCCCACGTCGAGGAGAGCTGGAACGGCGGCAGGAAGATGCCCGTCGAGCGGGCCGTCGAGCTCTACACCGAGGCGTGCAGGCAGTGGGGGCGGCGCAAGTTCGGCGGCCACGACGGCTGCGCCAGGATCGCCGAGCTGCTCGAACCGGTCGTCGCGCAGGCCTCGCCGGTGGGCGCGCCGCTGTTCGCCGGCTGGCGGGCGGTGCCGCTGCCGGACGACGCGCCCGCGCGTGCCGTCCAGCTCATGCACGTCCTGCGCGAGCTGCGCGGGGGCCTGCACGCCAACGCCGTGCTCGCGGCCGGTCTGCACCCCCTGGAGGCCACGCTCGCCGCCGTCCACGACACCACCCCCTTCGGCTACGCCGACGGCGTGACGATCGCCAGGTTCTTCACCTGGCCCGAGCCCTACGCCACCCCCGGCGCCGAGGTCGTGGCGCGGCGGGCGCAGGTCGAGGAGACCACCGACGACCTGATGGCCCCGGTCTTCTCGGTCCTGCGCGACAACGAATCGGACGAGCTGATCGAGCTTCTGCGTTTTGGGCACGCTCGTTGACCTGGCAGACTGACTGCCCATGGACGTGGACATCTGGGCCTGGGTCGGCGAAACCCAGCAGCAGCTTTCCGAGGCGGGCAACGTTGGCCTCGCCATGGCGCTGGGAGACCTTCCCGCACAGGCCTACGAGGGCCGGTATCCGCAGCTCGACGTGATGGCCCCGGCCATCGCCCAGCAGGCCGAGACGCTGGAGCTGCCCTGGCTGGAGTTCTACGCCCGCTACTGGCACCTCGTGGGCCGCATCGGCGACCGGGCCCAGGGCGCGGTGGCCATCGACGACGCACGGCAGCTGCTCACGTTCGCCCAGCGCGAAGACGTGCGCGACTGCCCGGCCACCCCGGCCGCCGTCGAGGCGATGGCCATCGTGTGGGCCAACACCGACGGCCCCGGCTACGCCGGCGACCGCCTGGAGACGGTGGGCGCCTTCCTGGAGGGCATGAGCCCGGAGCGGCCCGCCTTCAGCGGCCTGGTCACCCAGTACGTCGCGGCGCTCGTCGACGCGGGCAAGGCCGGCGAGGCCGTCGCCTACGCCGAGTCCGCGGTCGAGCGGCTGCGCACGGCCGGTCGCGAGGCGAGCTGGGAGCTCGGCGCCGAGAGCGCCCGCGCCCTGCTGGCCGCCGGCCGGGCCGACGACGCGCTGGCCGCCCTGCAGGCCGCCGCCGACCTCGCCCCCGACGACCCGCCCGCCAAGGCCCATCGCGAGGGCGTGCGCCGCGCGCTCATCCTGGCCGAGCTCGGCCGCACGGCCGAGGCCGTCGACGCGCTGCCCGACCTCGACGTGGTCGGCGAGCACCCGCGCGTCTTCGTCGAGTGGTCGCGCGCGGTCGCCAAGCTGGCCGGGTCCTCCCAGATCACCAACACCTGGCAGCTCGGCCGGGTGCTGCGCCAGTGGATCGACTACTTCGGCATGATGGGCGGCTACCGCGCCCGCGTCGAGCTCGCGCTGGTCGCGGGCGACCTGGCCGTCGCCAGGAACGGCGTGTGGCAGGCCCGGCTGCTGGCCGACCTGGCCGAGTCCGGCGCGGCGGAGCTGCGCGGCGAGACCGGCGACCTGACCGAGCGCGTCGCCGCGCTGCGGGCCGCCGCCGACGCCGCCGCCGAGCCCGCGGCCCCCGGGCCCCTGCCGGAGCGGGTCGGCCTGTTCGACGCCGCCGACGGCTTCAACGCCGACCCCGAGAAGTGGGTGGGCTGGCTCGCGCCGCTGTCCGGCGAGGACCTGGAGGCCACCCGCCGCCACACCACCACGCTCGGCTTCCTCGGCTTCCCCGCGGCGGGCGCCGACATCTACTGGAAGCTGCTGGTCGACTCCGGCGACATCGCCTCCGCCGACCCCGACGACGTGGCCTACCTGACCACCCTGCTCATCGAGGCCCGCCAGGACGAGCGCCTGGAGCAGATGGCCGCGCTGCTGCCGCACGCCGCCCAGTACCTCGCGCTGGCCAGGCTCCACAGCGCCCGCGAGCGCTGGCCGGAGACGCTCGACGCCGCCGAGCACGCGGTCGCGGCCGGGGCCGGCATCGAGGCCAGACGCCTGCTGTCCGGCGCCGCCCAGCAGCTCGACCACAACGACAGGGCGGCCGGCGTGCTGGCCGAGGTGCTCGACGAGCTGACCGACGAGGACACCTGGCGCATGATCGTCATGGCCACCTCGGCGGAAGACTGGGACACCGTGCGCAAGGGCGCGGCCAAGATCGGCATGCCGATCAAGTCCAAGCAGGGCCCGATCGAGGAGGAGATGGGCCTGATCCGGCTCATCCTCCCGGCGCCCGACGGCGGCCAGCGCCAGGTGTTGTCCATCCGCACCGGCCCGGCCACCGCCCGGCTGGCGCTGCCGCAGCCGCGCGGCATGGACTACAACGCGGGCGACCTGGTCGTGTTCGACCCGCAGCTGCTGGAGCCCGTCCCGGAAGACCCGCAGGAGCAGCAGAACTTCGTGCCGCCGTTCGCGGCCGTGCGCATCCTGCGTCCCGGCGGTTACACCAGCTACTTCTTCGACGGCGCCGCGCCGAGCGAGCAGGACTGGGCGGAGTTCACCGAGGTCATGGCCGAGCGCGGCTGGCCGATGTGGGTCTACAGCGACGAGAACTACGCCGTCACCCACCCGACCAGCGGTGAGTCGCTGCCGGGCGTGTTCGGCTGGGTCGCGGTGCCGCCGGACGTGTCGGCCGCCGAGGTCGACGCCCTGCTCGACGACGCCACCGAGCGCTGGGTGCACCCGCTGGCCTGGCTCGACCTGGCCCGCGAGATCGACGTCGAGGTCGAGCGGCACGAGCGCATCGTCAAGGAATACGGGCTCTGACGTGCTGGAGCGCTTCAGCCTCGACGGCAAGGTCGCCATCGTCACGGGCGCGTCGTCGGGGCTGGGCGTGGCCTTCGCCCGCGGGCTGGCCGAGGCCGGCGCCGACGTCGTGATCGGCGCCCGGCGCGCGGATCGGCTGGCGGAGACCGGGCGCCTGGTCGAGGAGGCCGGGCGCCGCTGTCTTCCGGTCCAGACCGACGTGGCGCTGCCGGAGGACTGCGACGCGCTGGTCGCCGCGGCCGTGGCCGAGTTCGGGGCGGTCGACGTGCTGATCAACAACGCGGGGGTCGGCACCGCCGTGCCCGCGCTGCGCGAGCGGCCCGAGGAGTTCCGCCGGGTGGTGGAGATCAACCTGCACGGCACGTACTGGATGGCGCAGGCGTGCGCGCGGGTGATGCGGCCGGGCTCGTCGATCGTGAACATCGGCAGCATCCTCGGCGCGACCACCGCCGGGCTGCCGCAGGCCGCCTACAGCGCGTCGAAGGCGGCCGTGGCCGGGCTCACCCGCGACCTGGCCCAGCAGTGGGCGGCCCGGCGCGGCATCCGGGTCAACTGCCTGGAGCCGGGGTTCTTCGCCTCGGAGATGACCGAGCAGTATCCGCCCGGCTACCTGGAACGCATGCTGGAGCTGCGGGTGCCGATGAATCGGGCCGGCGACCCGGCCGAGCTGGTGGCGGCGGCGGTCTTCCTGGCCTCCGACGCCTCGTCGTACGTCACCGGTGTCACGCTGCCCGTGGACGGCGGCATTTTGATCACCTAGACGGTCCTTGCAGTACGTTGTCGGGAATGACCGCCCCCTACGTACGTTCCTACCGTCCGGCCGATCTGGCCGCCGTCTACGACATCTGCGTGCGCACGGCCGACGCCGGTGGCGACGCCCGCGGCCAGTACGCCTCCGACCTGCTCATGGGCGACATCTTCGCCGCCCCCTACGTCTCCCTGGAGCCCGAGCACGCCCACGTCGTGGACGACGGCACGGGCCGGGCCGTCGGCTACGTCGTGGGCACCGCGGACACGGCGGCGTTCGTCCGCCGCTACCGCGAGGAGTGGATCCCGGCGTCCGCGGCCCGCTGCCCCCTTCCCGCCGACCCGCCGGTCACCGCGGACGACCTGATGCTCGCCCTGCACCACCGGCCCGAGCGCATGCTGGTGCCCGAGCTGGCCGATCACCCCGCCCACCTGCACATCGACCTGCTGCCCGACTGGCAGGGCAAGGGCTGGGGACGCCGGCTCATGAGCGCCTTCGTCGACGGCCTGCGTGCCGCCGGGGTGCCGCGGCTGCATCTGGGGATGGTCAGCACGAACGCGCCCGCGCGGGCCTTCTACGACCGGCTCGGGTTCGCGGAGCTGGCGGTGGCCGACGCCGGGCCGGTGACGTACCTGGGACGGGACACCTCGCCACTCGGCTAGCTCTTGTCCGCGGGAGTCCAGGGCCTTATGTTCGTTGCGTAGTCCGGTGCGTGTTGCGTATTAAGGAACAACCGGAGGCGTGATGGGTCGGCCGCGCGTGGTGATCATCGGAGCCGGGATCGTGGGTTGCGCGGTGGCCGACGAGCTCACCGAACGCGGCTGGAGCGACGTCACCGTGGTGGAGCAGGGCCCGCTCTTCGCCGCGGGCGGCTCCAGCTCGCACGCCCCCGGCCTGGTCTTCCAGACGAACCCGTCCAAGACCATGACCGAGTTCGCCGCCTACACCGTGCGCAAGTACACCGCGCTCGGCGCGCACTGCTTCCGGCAGGTCGGCGGGCTGGAGGTGGCCACCACCCCCGAGCGCTGGACCGACCTGCACCGCAAGCTCGGCTGGGCGCAGTCGTGGGGCGTCGAGGGCCGCCTGCTGGAGGCCGCGGAGTGCGCCGAGCTGTGGCCGATGCTGGACCGCGGCCGGGTGCTGGGCGGCTTCCACGTGCCGAGCGACGGCCTGGCCGCCGCCGTGGCCTGCGGTGAGACGCAGGCGGCGCGGGCCGTCGAACGCGGTGCGCGCTTCCTCGGCGGGCACACCGTGACCGGCGTCGAGCAGCAGGGCGGCCGGGTCACCGGCGTGTCCTGCCTGGTCGCGGAGGAGTACCGGACGATCCCGGCCGACGTGGTCGTGTGCGCGGCCGGATTCTGGGGCCCGTCGATCGGGGAGATGGCCGGGCTGACCGTGCCGCTGCTCCCGCTGGCCCACCAGTACGCGAAGTCCGGCCCCCTGCCCCCGCAGCCCGAGGGGCCCATCCTGCGCCACCAGGACCGCGACCTGTACGCCCGGCAGCACGGCGACCGCATCGGCATCGGCTCCTACGCCCACCGCCCCAT
This sequence comes from Nonomuraea sp. NPDC005730, assembly GCF_040630865.1. Taxonomy (NCBI): domain Bacteria; kingdom Bacillati; phylum Actinomycetota; class Actinomycetes; order Streptosporangiales; family Streptosporangiaceae; genus Nonomuraea; species Nonomuraea sp. NPDC005730. The sequence goes on along the minus strand of NZ_JBEXYK010000046.1, from coordinate 68,968 downwards.
GCCGGTCGCCCAGCACGAGATCGGCCCCAAGAGCACCACCATGCCCTCGGTCCAGTCGTTCACCGAGGAGGACTTCGAACCCGCCTGGCGCGACGCCGCCGAGCTGCTGCCCGCCCTGGCCGGGTCCAAGTACGAGGACGGCATCAACGGCGTCTTCTCCTTCACCGCCGACGGCTTCCCGCTGATCGGCGAGGCGCCGCACCTCGACGGGTTCTGGCTGGCCGAGGCCGTCTGGGTGACGCACTCGGCCGGGGTGGCCAGGGCGGTCGCCGAGCTGCTGGTGACCGGCCGGTCGCAGGTGGACCTGCACGAGTGCGAGCTGGCCAGGTTCGAGCAGGCGCAACTGTCGCCCGCCTACGTCGAGGAGCGCGGCCGGCAGAACTTCGTCGAGGTCTACGACGTCATCCACCCGTTGCAGCCGATGGAGTCGCCGCGCCCGATGCGGACCAGCCCGTTCCACCCGCGCCAGGTGGAGCTGGGCGCGTACTTCCTGGAGTCGGCCGGATGGGAGCGGCCGCACTGGTTCGACGCGAACGAGCCGCTGCTCGCCGGCCTCGACGAGCCGCGGATCGGCGCCGACCGGCGGGACGCGTGGGCCGGCCGCTACTGGTCGCCCGTCGCCGCCGCCGAGGCGTGGGCCACCCGCGAGCGGGTCGCGCTCTACGACATGACCTCGCTCAAGCGCATCGAGGTCAGCGGCCCGGGCGCGGCGGCCTTCCTCCAGCACATGACCACCAACAACGTGGACAGGAAGCCCGGCACGGTCACCTACACCCTGCTGCTGGACGCCGCCGGCGGCATCCGCTCCGACCTGACGGCGGCGCGGCTGGCGGAGGACAGGTTCCAGCTCGGCGCGAACGGCAACCTCGACCTCGACTGGCTGACCCGGCACGCCCCCCGCGGGGTGCACATCAGGGACATCACGCCCGGCACCTGCTGCGTCGGCGTGTGGGGGCCGCAGGCCAGGGAGCTGGTGCAGGGCCTCACGGACATGGACCTGTCCAACGACGGCTTCCGCTACTTCACCTGCCGGTCCGGGTACGTCGGGCAGGTCCCGGTGCTCGCGATGCGCGTCTCGTACGTGGGCGAGCTGGGCTGGGAGCTCTACACCAGTGCCGACATGGGGCTCAAGCTGTGGGACACGCTGCGGGCCACCGGGATGCCGGTCGCGGGCGGGCGGGCCGCGTTCAACAGTCTCCGGCTGGAGAAGGGGTACCGGCTCTGGGGCGTGGACATGACCACCGAGCACGACCCGTACGAGGCCGGGCTGGGGTTCGCGGTCAAGGAGGACAAGGACTTCCACGGCCGCGACGCGCTCCGCGCCGAGCCGTCCCGCAGGCTCGTGCCGCTGCTCAGCGCCGAGGTGGTCATGGGCAAGGAACCGGTCCGGCACGCCGGCCGCGTCGCCGGGTACGTCACCAGCGCCGCCTACGGGCACACCATCGGCCGTCCGATCGCCTACGCCTGGCTGCCGGCCGAGCTGGCCGCACCGGGGACGCGGGTGGACATCTCCTACCTCGGCCGCCGCGTGCCCGCGGAGGTCGCCGCCGAGCCGCTGTTCGACCCCCGGATGGAGAAGATCAGACGTTGACCCACCCCGGCTTCCTCTGGCGCAACCCCGATCCGCGGCCCTCCTACGACGTGGTCGTCGTGGGCGGCGGCGGGCACGGCCTGGCCACCGCCTACTACCTGGCCAGGAACCACGGCCTGACGAACGTCGCCGTCCTGGAGAAGGGCTGGCTGGCCGGCGGCAACATGGCCCGCAACACCACCATCATCCGCTCCAACTACCTGTGGGACGAGAGCGCCGCCCTCTACGAGCACTCGCTGAAGCTGTGGGAGGGCCTGAGCGCGGAACTGGACTACGACCTGCAGTTCAGCCAGCGCGGCGTGCTCAACCTGGCGCACAACCTGGGCGACGTGCGCGAGGGCAGGCGGCGGGTCAACGCCAACCGGCTCAACGGCGTGGACGCCGAATGGCTGGACGCCGACGAGGTCAGGAAGTTCTGCCCGATCGTCAACGTCTCCGGCGGGGCCCGCTACCCCGTCCTGGGGGCCACGTTGCAGCGGCGCGGCGGCATCGCCAAACACGACCACGTCGCCTGGGCGCTGGCCCGCAAGGCCGACGCGTACGGCGTCGACCTGATCCAGGGCTGCGAGGTGACCGGGTTCGAGATCACCGGGAACCGGGTGACCGGCGTGCGCACCTCGCGCGGGCCCATAGCGGCCGGCACGGTCGCGCTCGCCTCGGCCGGGCACACCTCGGTCCTGGCCGAGCGGGCCGGGATCCGGCTGCCGCTGCAGTCGCACCCGCTCCAGGCGCTGGTGTCGGAGCTGCTGGAGCCGGTGCTCGACTGCGTCGTCATGTCCAACGCCGTCCACGTGTACGTCAGCCAGGCGCACAAGGGCGAGCTGGTGATGGGGGCGGGCATCGACGCGTACAACTCCTACGGGCAGCGCGGCGGGTCCCATGTGATCGAGACGCAGATGGCGGCGGCCCTGGAGCTGTTCCCGCTGTTCAGCCGGGTCCGCGTGCTGCGGACGTGGGCCGGGATCGTCGACGTCTCGCCGGACGCCTCCCCGATCATCGGCCCCACCCCCGTGGACGGCCTCTACGTCAACGCCGGGTGGGGCACCGGCGGCTTCAAGGCGACCCCCGGCTCCGGCTGGGTGTACGCCGACACGATCGCCAACGGCCGGCCGCACCCGCTCGCCGAGCCGTTCGCGCTGGAGCGGTTCACCACGGGGGCGCTCGTCGACGAGCACGGCGCGGCGGCGGTGGCCCACTGATGCTGCTCCTCGACTGCCCCCACTGCGGCCCCCGCGACGAGAACGAGTTCCACTACGGCGGCCAGGCCGGGATCCCCTACCCGCAGGCCCCCGGCGAGCTGTCCGACCAGGAGTGGGCCGCCTACGTCTTCCTGCGTGACAACCCCAAGGGCTGGTTCCGCGAACGCTGGTTCCACACGCACGGCTGCCGGACCTGGTTCACCGTCGAACGGCACACGGTCACGCACGAGATCAGGAAGGCGCCATGAGGTTCACCTTCGACGGCCGTCCCCTCCAGGGGGAGCCCGGCGACACGCTGGCCGCCGCGCTGCTGCGCAACGAGGTGCGGGTGGTGGGCCGCGGCGTCGAGTCAGGCCGCCCGCGCGGCGTCTTCTCGGCCGGCCCCGAGGAGCCGAACGCCCTGGTCCGCGTGGGTGCCGACCCGATGCAGGCGGCCACGACCGTGGAGCTGTACGACGGGCTGGAGGCGTGGAGCCTGCGCGGCAAGGGCCGGGTGGACCTCGACGCGGCCGACGACCGGCGTTGCGACAAGGGGTACCTGCACTGCGACGTGCTGGTGGTCGGCGGCGGCCCGGCCGGGCTCGCGGCGGCCGCCGCGGCGCGCGCGGCCCGGGTGATCCTGCTCGACGACCAGCCCCGCCTGGGCGGCGACCTGCTGAACAGCCGGGTGCTGCTCGACGGCGCGCCCGCGCTCGACTGGGTGGACTCGCTCGACCTGTCCGGCGTGCGGGTGCTCACCAGGACCACGGCCGTCGGCTACCACGACCACAACTACGTGGTGGCCGTGGAGCGGCGGGCCCGCGGCGAGCGGCTGTGGCACATCAGGGCCCGCCGGGTGATCCTGGCGACCGGCGCCCACGAACGCTCGCCCGCCTTCCCCGGCAACGACCGGCCCGGCGTCATGCTGGCCTCCGCCGCCCGCGCCTACGCCAACCGGTACGGCGTGCCGCCCGGCCGCCGGGCGGTCGTCTTCGCCTGCGCCGACTCCGGCTACGAGGCCGCCGCGGACCTGCGCGCGGCCGGCGTGGAGATCGCCGCGATCGTCGATCCGCGCCCCGAAGGACTCACCCCCGACGCCCTGGCCGGGCAGGTGATCAACGGCACCACGGCCGGCGCGGACGGCGTGCTGACCGGTGTGCGGGTGGGGGAGCGGTACATCGAGGCCGACCTGCTGGCCGTGGCGGGCGGCTGGAACCCCGCCGTGCACCTGTTCAGCCAGTCGCAGGGACGGGTGCGCTTCGACGAGGGCGTGCAGGCGTTCGTGCCGGACGCCTCGGCCCAGGCCGAATGCTCCGCCGGCGCCTGCCGCGGCCGGTACGGCACCCGCGAGGCCATCGCCGACGGCCACGCCGCCGGCCGGGAGGCCGCCGGTTCGGCCGCCTGGGAGCTCCGCGTGCCCGACTGCGACGAACGGCCGCCGCGGCCGCCCGCCGCGTTGTGGCTGGTCGAGGGGGACGGCGACGAGCCCGCCTTCGCCGACCTGCACCGGGACGTGACCGTGGCCGACCTGGCCAGGGCGACCGGGACCGGGATGCGCTCGGTCGAGCACGTCAAGCGCTACACCACCGCGGGCACCGGCGCCGACCAGGGCAAGACCTCGGGCGCGGTCGTCGTGGGCGTGATGTCGGCCCTGCTCGGGACCGCGCCGGGGCAGGTGGGCACGACCACGTTCCGGCCGCCGTACACGCCGGTGTCGTTCGCGACGCTGGCGGGGCGCGACCGGGGCGCGCTCTCCGACCCGGTCAGGACCACCGCCATGCACGCTTCGCACGTCGCGGCGGGCGCGGTGTTCGAGGACGTCGGCCAGTGGAAACGCCCCCGCTACTTCCCGCTGGACGGCGAGACGATGGAGGCCGCCGTGGCGCGCGAGTGCGTGGCCGCCCGCGCCTCCGTCGCCGCCATGGACGCCTCCACCCTGGGCAAGATCGACATCCGGGGCGCGGACGCGGGCGCGTTCCTGGACCGGATCTACACCAACACGTACTCCACGCTCGCCGTCGGCGCCTGCCGCTACGGGCTCATGTGCCGGGCCGACGGCATGGTGTTCGACGACGGCACCACGACCAGGCTCGCCGACGACCACTACCTGATGACCACGACCACCGGCAACGCCGCCGCGGTGCTCGACTGGCTGGAGGAGTGGCGGCAGACCGAGTGGCCGGAGCTCGACGTCTCCTTCACCTCGGTGACCGACCACTGGGCGACGGTCGCCGTGGCCGGCCCCAAGGCGCGGCGGGTGATCGCCGCCGTCGCGCCCGGCGCGCTCGGCCTGGCCTTCATGCGGTACGCCGAGACGGACGTGCTCGGCGTGCCCGGCCGGGTGTTCCGGATCAGCTTCTCCGGCGAGCTGGCCTACGAGGTCAACGTGCCCTGGCCGTACGGCAGGGCGTTGTGGGAGGCGGTGCTGGAGCTGGGCGCGGTGCCGTACGGGACCGAGGCGATGCACGTGCTGCGGGCCGAGAAGGGGTTCGCCATCGTCGGCCAGGAGACCGATGGCACGGTCACGCCGCGGGACCTCGGCATGTCGTGGATCGTCTCCCCGCGCAAGCCCGACTTCGTGGGCAAACGCTCGCACGCCCGCCCCGACACCGCCCGCGACGGCCGCAAACGCCTGGTCGGCCTGCTCGCCGACGACCCCGCGGCGCCGATCGAGGAGGGCGCCCAGCTCGTCAGGGGCGGGCCGGGCGCGCCGATGCTGGGGCACGTGACGTCCGGCTACGCCAGTGCGGCGCTCGGCCGTACGTTCGGGCTGGCCATGGTCAGGGACGTCGTGCCCGGGGACCGGCTCACCGCGGTGTCCGGGGCGGCGGCCACCGGCGTGACGGTCGTCGAGCCGGTCCTGTACGACCCGGACAACACCCGCCGCGACGGCGACCCCCTGGAGGAGGACGCGCCCGCGGTCCTCGGGGGCGTCCCGGCGCGGGAGAGCCCGGCGGCGGCGTTCGCCGGGCGGTTCGCGGCGGCGAGCGGGCCGTCCGTGCGGCTGCGCGAGCTGCCGTTCGAGCCGATGTGGGAGGTCCGGGGCGCCGATCCCGGTGTGGGCCTGCGGCTCGGCCCGTCGTGGTGGCTGGTGACCGGGGACGCCACGCCGGGGCCCGGCTGGGTGGACGTCTCGGGGCAGCGGACGATCCTGGAGCTGTCCGGGCCGGGGGCGGACGACGTCCTGATCACCGGCTGTCCCGTGGACCTGCATCCCGATGTGTTCCCCGGGCACGCGCAGACGCTGCTGGGCCGGGCCTCGGTGATCCTGGAACGGCGGGCGCCCGGCGAGTACCGGATCCACGTCAGGTCGTCGTTCACCGCGTACCTGGCAGAGTGGCTGTTGGACGCTCTTTTAGCGTTATAGGACCATTTAGGGGTACTTGCTATACCTAGACTTTACGAAAACCGAAGTCTGGGGGATCACGTGCGCGTACGGGCGTTCACGGCCGGTGTGGCCATGGTGACGATGTTGGCCGGCTGCGGCGGCCTGGAGGCGCAGTCGGGCGGCGGCCCCGACCCGGCCAAACCGGACTCTGCGTCGGTCTCGGACGCCCGCAAGAAGCTGGACAAGCTCAAGGTCAAGGGCCGAGCCCCGCGCACCGGCTTCGACCGCGACAAGTTCGGCCCCGCCTGGGCCGACGTCGACCACAACGGCTGCGACACCCGCAACGACATCCTCAAGCGCGACCTGAAGGACGAGACGTTCAAGTCGGGCACCCACGACTGCATCGTGCTCACCGGCACGCTGGACGACCCCTACAGCGGCAAGACCATCAAGTTCAAGCGCGGCCAGGACACCAGCACGGCCGTCCAGATCGACCACCTGGTGCCGCTGTCGGACGCCTGGCAGAAGGGCGCGCAGCAGTGGTCGCCCACCAAGCGCAAGGAGTTCGCCAACGACCCGCTGAACCTGATGGCGGTGGACGGCCCGCTGAACAACCAGAAGAGCGACTCCGACGCGGCCACCTGGCTGCCGCCGCGCAAGGCGTACCGGTGCGCCTACATCGCCCGCCAGATCGACGTGAAGAGCAAGTACGACGTCTGGATCACCGACGGCGAGAAGAGCGCGATGGCAGGCATACTCAAGGACTGCTGAGAGCATCGTCGGGGGCGGTCAGCGTCAGCTCCACGCGGGCCCCGCCGCCCTCGGGCGCCGTGACGGCGAGCGTGCCGCCGCACGACTCGGCGGTGCGCCGCGCGATGTCCAGCCCCAGGCCGGTCGAGCCGCCCCCGCTGATCCCCCGCTCCAGCGATGCCGGGTCGAACCCCGGCCCCGAGTCCTCGACGACCAGCAGGGCCCCGGCCGGTCGGGACGACAACCGGACGGCCATGGCGGTCCCCTCCGGGGTGTGCGCGAACACGTTGCCGAGCAGCGCGTCCACGCACGCGGCCAGCTCCTTGCCGCCGACGGCGACCGGCGCGGGCGCGTCGGGCAGCGACACCGACACCGGCCGCCCCTGGTCCTCGGCCAGCACCGACCAGAAGCGCACCCGCTCGCGCACCACCTCGGCCGCGTCGCACGAGCCGCGCCCGGCCGAGCGCCGCCGCGCCTCGGTGATGACCGCGCTGACCGCCCGCTCCAGCGCGTCCACCCGGGCCTGGACCCGGGCGGCATCCTCCGGGTCGCGCAGCGACTCGGCCTCCAGCCGCAGGCCGGTCAGCGGCGTGCGCAGCCGGTGCGACAGGTCGGCGACCGACTCGCGCTCGGCGGCCAGCAGGTCGCCGATGCGCCCGGCCAGATGGTTGAGCGCCAGCGCCACCGACCGCACCTCCGGCGGCCCGCCCGGCTCGGCCCGCGCGCTCAGGTCGCCGCCGGCCAGCCGGTGCGACACGCGGGCCAGTCCGACCACGGGCCTGGTCACGGCCAGCGCCAGCCGGTCGGCCAGCACGATGCCGAGCACCACGAGCCCCAGCCCGAGCACGAGCAGCGCCAGCCAGGCCGCCCGCACGCCGTGCGTCAGCTCGTCGTCCGGCACGAACACCCTGATCACGGCCGTGCCGTCGGGGGACTGCGCCGAGACCAGCACCTCCCGGCCGCCGGGGGCGACGGCGGTCACGCTGCGGCCCGTCGCGGCCAGCCGCACGGCGTCGGAACGACCGGCGGGCGCGCCCATCGTGCCCCCGCCGGGCAGGAACACCGTCACCCGCCGCGGCACCTGCTCGACGGCCAGCGGCAGGTCGGGCGTGCCGACCGCGACCGCGACGGACTCGGCGGCGGCGGTGGCCCGGCTCATCGCGCCGTTCTCGGCCACCGTGCCGATCAGCAGCGCCATCGGTACCAGCAGCGCGATCAGCACGAGCGACGTCGTCGCCGCCACCAGCAGCGCCAGCCAGCGCCTCACGACGGTCCGACCAGCTTGACCCCGACGCCCCTGACGGTGTGCAGGTAGCGGGGCTCGGCCGCGGTCTCGCCGAGCTTCCTGCGCAGCCACGACAGGTGCACGTCCACGGTCTTGTCGGCGCCGCCGTACGGGAGCCGCCACACCTCGGTCAGCAGCTCGCGCTTGGTGACCACCTCGCCGGGCCGGGCCGCGAGGAAGTGCAGTACGTCGAACTCGCGCGGCGTGAGGTCGAGGGACACGCCGTCGAGCGTGGCCGTGCGCGCACGGGGATCGACCCGTAGCCCGCCCACGGCCAGCGGCTCCGGCGCGGCCTCGCCCGCGCGCCGCAGCACCGCCCGCACCCGGGCGTCGAGCTGCCGGGCGCTGTACGGCTTGACCACGTAGTCGTCGGCCCCCGCGTCCAGGACGGGCACCATCTCGGCGTCGCCGTCGCGGGCGGTCGCCACGATCACCGGCACCCGGCTCACCGCCCGCAACATGCGCAGCAGCTCGACGCCGTCGAGGTCGGGCAGGCCCAGGTCGAGCACGATCAGGTCGGGACGGTCCTGCACGGCCAGCCGCAACCCCTCCAGCGCGGTCGGGGACGAGGAGACCGCGTGGCCGAGATCGCGCAGGCCCCGGCTCAACGATGTCCGGATGGTCACGTCGTCCTCGATGAGCAGGATGTCAGCCATATACCCAAACCGTAGACGGTCCGTGGCGATGCACCGAGCATCGTTGGCGTCGCCTTAACCTGCGCTTAGCCGTACGTGGGGGAGGGTGAGGGCGTGAAGCGTCTCGTGCTGGCCTGGGCCGTCACCGCGGCCGCCGCGACCGGGGCGGCCGTGGCCGTGCTCGGCCTGCTCGGAACCGGGGTGACCGGCACGTCCAGCCGGGTGCTCAGCGGGCCGGAGGTGCGCGCCGCGCTCTCCACGGCCACCGCGCGCGCCGCCACGCCCATGCCGCGGACGTCCGCCCGCGCCCAGGACCGGCTCATGCGCACCCCGGCCGGCACGGTGATCGCCTCCTGCTCCGGCGGCCTGGTCACCCTGCGCTCCTGGAGTCCCGCCCAGGGCTACTCGGTGGACGGCGTCCAGCCCGGCCCGGCCCGCGAGGCGAAGGTCGAGTTCGAGCCGGAGGACGGCGAGGAGGTCGAACTCAAGATCTTCTGCACCCCCGACGGCCCCGCCACCCGCTGACCGGTCCGCCGGGCCCTCAGGACTCGGCGGCGAGCGCCGACTTCTGGCGTTCCGCCTGCCGCCTGATCTGTCCGAGCACGGTCGGGTTGACGCCCTTCGACGCGAACAGCCCCACCATCCGGTCCAGGACGGCGGAGGCCCGCGCCAGGTCGCCCCGCCGGGCCTCGGCCCGAGCCAGGCGGCGCAGCACCAGGTTGAGGGTGATGTTGTCGATGCCGTCCTGCCGGACGACCCGGGACAGGTGCTCGATGCCCTGCTCGGGGTCGGGCGGCCGGACGCGCAACCGGTTGCCCGCGGTCAGCGCCTTGAACCCGCGTTCGGCGTTGAGGCCCTTGACCAGCCGGGCGTAGACGGCGAGCGGGTGGCCGCCGTACCGGTCGAGCAGCTCGTCGAGCGCCTGGTTGCCGGCGTGCAGGGCGGGCGAGTCCGAGCCGAGCAGCGAGAACAGCTTGCCCTGCTGCTCGCCCAGCATCAGCTCGGCCACCGCGTGGTCGTCCCGGCCGGCGGGCGGGCGCACCCGGATCACGCACGGCGGGGACAGGACGCGGGAGCCGTCGGCGGCGACGTACCGGGCGCGTACCCGGTACTCGCCGGGCCGCTGGAAGTAGTGGCCGTCGCGGCCGTGGCCGACGTAGGCGCTGCGGTACACGGCCGGGTTGCGGTCGTCCAGGCGGATCTGCGGGGAGGCGTCCACGCAGTGGCGCATCATCGGCCGGTACAGGACGGTCCCGCCGTCCGGCCGGGTGATCGAGACCTGGCTGAACTCGGTGTCGGGATGCAGGTGGCAGTGCGTGGCGCGCGGCCCGCCCGTGACGGCGAGCTTGAGCTCCACCACGACCGGCTCGCCCAGCTCGAACGACTCCTTGGCGCGCAGCTCCAGCCGCAGCCCTGAGTCGCCCTCGACCGGCTGCTCGAACGGGGTCGCCTCGGCGGCCCCGGTGCCGAAGGCGTTCGCGCCCATGGCCACGTCCCGGTAGAAGCCGTGGCGGAGGTGGACCAGCTCCGCGTCGGTGAACTGGAACGGGAAGGCCGCCCAGTAGCCCGGCTCGCCCCCCGGACGGTAGTTCTGCACGTAGTTCATCCACGACAGGTCGCCGAAGCCGCCGCCGGGGCCGAGCGGCTGCGGCGGCACGGCCAGGTCCTTCTGCCAGGAGTGCAGCAGGTTGAACGCGTGCCCCAGCTCGTGCATGTACGTCCGCAGCTGCGCCCGCTGGGCCTGCGGCGTCGTGCCCTTGATCTCGTCGTGGAAGACGGCCGAGCCCTGCCGCTGGGAGGCGCCGTCGTAGTCGAACATGATGCCCCGGTAGCCGCTGACGTGCCTGCTCGCCACCAGCAGCCACACCCGCCAGGCCGGCCCGTCCGCGTACGCGCTGAAGTGCTGGGTCATGGCGTGGTGCAGCTCGGCGTCGTCCCAGGCCAGGTCGGCGCCGGAGCCGTCCACCGGGATCACGCCAGGCGGGGCGAGGGTCAGCTCGACGCCGGCCTCGGCGTAGGCGGCGGCGACGCTCAGCGTCCTGGCCGGGCAGCCGGTCGGCGCGGGCAGCGAGCCCGTGCCGTACGACACGAACGGCACGGTCCCGGCCACCGAGTCCTGCTCCAGCAGCACGCTGCGGAAGTACGGGGAGGAGAAGGCCAGCCGGAAGTCGCGCCCGGCCAGCGTCGCCGTGCCGTCCCGGCCGGTGACCGTGACCGTGACGTGCTGGTCGGGGGTGTCGAAGGTGAACGCGCCCCGCCCCTCGACGCGCGTGCCGTCCCCCTCGGCCCGCACGGCCGGGGCGCCGACGACGAACGAGCCGGCGTAGGAGGGCGTCGAGCCCGTCACGGTGAACAGGTCGCCGCTGACCCTGCCGGTGGGCCTCGGCCCGTCGACGTCGACCCGGAGCGCGAGCCGGGAATCACCGTCCTGCCCCTCGTACAACCCGCTGATCATGGCAGCTCCCCGGGGATGACTGGGTCATATGCCAGGGAGACTTCTCCGGCGGCGCGGACGTGTCAACGACCTCCGCGAACTTCCAGCGCCCCCAGCAACTCCTCGGACGCCCTGGTGATCGCCTCCACCGCCCGGTCGAACGCCTCGGCGTTGTGGGCGGCCGGGGCGCGGAAGCCGGAGATCTTCCTGACGTACTGGAGCGCGGCGGCCCGCACGTCGTCCTCGGTCACGCTCTCGGCGTACGGCGGCCGCAGGGTCTTGATGCTTCTGCACATGCTCTCAACGGTAATAGCCGATGCGCTGGCTTATCTCCCTCGCGCCCGCGGCAAGCAGCTCGCCGACCTCGGGCAGCCGCTCGGGCGTGAGCCGGTACGACGGCCCGGACGCGCTGACCGCGGCCACCACCGAGCCGTCGGCCCCTCGGATCGGCGCCGCCACCGCGTTCAGCCCGACCTCCAGCTCCTCCACCGTGGCCGCCCAGCCACGCCGCCTGATCTCCTCCAGGCCCAGGCCGGCCGGAGAGGTGACGGTGCGGGGGGTGAAGCGCTCCAGCTCGCCGGCCAGGCGCAGGGCGCCGAAGGCGAGCAGCACCTTGCCGCTGGAGGTGGCGTGCGACGGGGTGCGCTGGCCGACCCAGTTGTGGCCGCTGATCGCCGCCGGGCCGCGCACCTGGCTGATGTTGACCGTGTCGCCGTCCTGGGGGACCGCGATGTTGACGGTCTCGCCGACCGCCTCGGCCAGCCGCAGGCACACCTCGCGGCCCTCCCTGGACAGGTCGAGCTGGGCCGTGGCCGCGCCGGCCAGCCGTACGACGCCGAACCCCAGCCGGTAGCGCCCCCGGTCGCCGCTCTGCTCCACCAGCCCGCCCTGCTCCAGGGCGGCCAGCAGCCGGAACGCCGTGGACTTGTGCACGTCGAGCTCGACCGCGAGGTCCGTCACCCGGGTGGCGCCCTCGCGGGCCAGGATCTCCAGGATCGCGATGGCCCGGTCGACGGACTGAACCGTCGTGCTGTTGCTCACAGCGCAACAGAATAGCCGCCGGAGCCGTTCGGCAGGCGCTACTTCGACGTGGCCGGGGCGAGCTCGCGGCCGAAGTCGGAGGCGATCCTCCGCATGCCCTCGGCCAGCTCGTCGCGGTCGAGGGCGTCGATGCGCTCGGCCGGCCCCGACACCGACATCGCGGCCACCACCCGCTCGCCGTCCCGGACGGGCACCGCCAGGCAGTGGACGCCCAGCTCCTCCTCGCCCAGGTCCATCGCGTAGCCGCGCTCATTGACCCGGTCGAGCTCGGCCAGCATGCCGGCCGTGTCGGTGATCGTGTTCGGGGTGCGCCGCGGCATGCCCGTACGCTCGAACACCGCCATCGCCTCGGCGGCCGCCCGCCCGGCCAGCAGCGCCTTGCCCACGGCCGTGCTGTGCGGCAGCACCCGCCGGCCGACCTCGGCGAACATGCGCAACCTGCGCGGCGAGGGCACCTGCGCCACGTAGACGACGAAGTCGCCTTCGAGCACCGCCAGGTTCGCGGTCTCGCCGGACAGCTCCACCATCCGCGTCAGGTACGGCTGCGCCCACACGCCCACCATGCTCTCCGCGATGCCGCCCAGGCGGACCAGGCCGCCGCCCAGCGCGTACCGGCGGTCGGACTCCTGGCGCACGTAACCGCGGGCGAGCAGCGTCTGCAGCAGCCGGTGGATCGTCCCGTACGGCAGGCCCGTCCGCGCCGCTATCTCCGACAGCCCGGCCTCGCCGCCGTGCTCGGCCAGCGCCTCCAGCACGTCGAGCGCCCGCTCGACCGACTGCACGCTCACAGCGACACCCCGCGCAAGGAAGCGTCCAGCACCTCGGCGGTGTGGGCCACCCTGATCTCCTTCCCGGCCCGGCGCATCGCCGTGGCGATCTGCATCGTGCATCCCGGATTGGCCGAGACCAGCAGCTCGGCCCCGGTCGAGGCGACCGCCTCCGCCTTCCGGTCGCCGAGGTCGCGGGCCGCCTCCGGCTGCAGGATGTTGTACGTCCCCGCCGACCCGCAGCAGATCGCCGACTCGGGGACCTCTCGCAGCTCCAGCCCGGGGATGCCGCGCAGCAGCTCGCGCGGCTGCGCCCGGACGCCCTGGGCGTGGGCCAGGTGACAGGCGACGTGGTAGGCGACGGTGAGCGGCAGCGGATGCCGCCTGGCCGCCGGGCCCAGCTCGGCCAGGAACTCCGACAGGTCCCGCACCCGGAACCCCGGATCGGCGCCGAACAGCTCGCCGTACTCCTTCATCACCGAGCCGCAGCCGGCCGCGTTCACCACGACCGTCTCGACCCCCGCCCTCCTGAACGCCCTGACCGTCCGGCGCGCCAGCCGCCGGGCCTGGTCGGCGCGCCCGGCGTGCACGCTGAGCGCCCCGCAGCAGCCCTGCCCGGCCGGGACGAGCACGTCGCAGCCCTCCAGCGCCAGCACCCGCGCGGTGGCCGCGTTCACCTGCGGGAAGAACTCGCCCTGCACGCACCCGGTGAGCATCGCGACCACGGCCCTGCGCCTGCCCCTGGCCCTGACCAGGCGCGGCAGACGCTGCCGGTGCTCCACGCGCGGCGCGAGCGCGGCCATGGCGCCCAGGCTCGGATGGGCGCGCGTCAGGAACGGCGCCATCCGCCCGGCCAGCCACATCGTCGGCCGCAGCAGCCGCAGCCTGCGCGGGTAGGGGAACAGGCTGAACACGATCTCGCGCACCGCCCGCTCCCGCGGCTCGCGCACGTGCGTGCGCTCGACCTCGGCCCGGGTCTGCTCGATCAGCCGGTCGTAGCGCACGCCCGACGGGCACGCCGTGACGCACGCCATGCAGCCCAGGCAGGCGTCGAAGTGCCCGGCCATCTCCGGGGTGACCGGAGTGCCCTCGACGTGCTGCTTCATCAGGTGGATGCGCCCGCGCGGCGAGTCCATCTCCTCGCCCCACAACGCGTACGTCGGGCACGTCGGCAGGCAGAACCCGCAGTGCACGCAGTCGCCGATCAGCTCCGGGTCCATGGTCACAGTCCTCCCGCCAGCCGTCCGGGCGACATCCTGCGCCCGGGGTCGAAGCGTTCCTTGACCCGCCGCATCAACGGCAGCGCGCTCACCCGTCCCCACCTGTCGACCCCGGCGTACGGCGCGGCCAGCACGTTCACCCGGCCACCCGCGGCCTCGACCCGCTGCCGCAGCCCGTTCACCAGGCCCCGCAGCGCGTCCTCGGCGACGGGGACGCCCGGCTCCAGCAGCACCCGGCCGGCGACCACCGACCCGCGCAGCGACAGGCCGCACCCGGCCGCCGCCCGCAGCGCCGCGTCCGCCGCCGCGGGTGGGAAACGCACCTCGACCAGCACCTCACCCCGTGGGACGACCCCCCACCAGGACGGCGGCTCGCCGGTCACCGCCCCGCCGCCGGCCAGGTCGCGCAGCGCCTCGGCGCGTGCCTGCGCGGCCGTGCCCTCCACCAGCACCGCCAGCGTCACCGGCCCGTCCGGCTCCGGACGGTCCACCTCGACCGCGCTCGGCTCGGCCTGCGCGGCCGCCAGCGCCGCCGCGGCGCCCGGAACGTCGTCCGCGGGCATCCCGGCGACCACCCAGCGCCGCTCGCCGGGCAGCGGATGCAGCCGGAACGTGGCCTCCGCGATCACCCCGAGGGTGCCGTACGAGCCGGTGAACAGCTTGCCGAGGTCGTAGCCCGCGACGTTCTTGACCACCTTGCCGCCCGACCGGGCGACCGTGCCGTCGGCCAGCACCACCGTGACGCCGATGAGCAGGTCGCGGGCGGTGCCGTGGCGGAAGGCGCGGGGGCCGGGCAGGGCGGCGGCGAGGGTGCCCCCGACGGTCGCCTGCTCGCCGAACGGCACGTCGAGCGCCAGCTCCTGCCCCCGCGCCGCGAGCGCCGCCGCCAGCGCCGCCGTCCGCACGCCGGCCTGCGCGCGCACCACCAGGTCGCCCGCCGCGTGCTCCAGGACCGCGTCCAGGCGGGACAGGCCGAGCAGCACGTCGCACCGCTCCGGCGGCGGACCCCAATGCAGCTTCGTGCCGCTTCCCGCGGGCATCGCCGCCAGGTCGGCCGCGGCGCACACGCGCAGCACGGCGGCGACCTCCTCCACGGTCTCCGGCAGTGCCACCCACCGGGCCCCCCACTCGTGCGCGGGGTCTTCGGGCCCGGCCGCCCTGACCGTCACGCCGGTGCCCGAGAACGGATCCGCCATCAGAACTGCTCCGCCCTGCCCGACTCGACCAGCGGGTGCGTACCCTTGCGCACGCCCGGCACCTCGCCGCACAACCGCGGCGTGGGGAACACCTTGCCCGGGTTGGACAGGCCGCCCGGGTCGAACGCGCACCGGACGAGCTGCATGGTGTCCAGATCGGCGCCGGTGAACATCTTCGGCATGTAGCGGGCCTTGTCCACCCCGACGCCGTGCTCGCCGGTGATCGAGCCGCCGTGCTCGACGCACAGGTCGAGGATCGCGCCCGAGACCGCCTCGGCCCGCTCGCCCGCGCCCGGTTCGGCGTCGTCGAACAGCACCAGCGGGTGCAGGTTGCCGTCGCCGGCGTGGAAGACGTTGGCCACCCTGATGCCGTGCTCGCGCGAGAGCCGGTCGATGGCCGCCAGCACGCCGGGCAGCGACGTGCGCGGCACGACGCCGTCCTGGACGATGTAGGCCGGGCTGATCCGGCCGACCGCCGCGAAGGCCGACTTGCGCCCCTTCCAGATGGCCGCGCGCTCCTCGGGACCGGCCGCCACGCGCAGCTCGAACGCGTCCGAGCAGATCTCCGTCAGTCGCGCGAACTCCCGCTCGACCGACTCCTGCGGCCCGTCCAGCTCCACGATCAGCACCGCGCCCGCTCCCCGCGGGTAGGAGCAGGCGACCGCCGCCTCGGCGGCCTCGACGGCCAGCGCGTCCATCATCTCGATCGCGGCCGGCACGATGCCCGCCCCGATGATCGCCGACACCGCCCGGCCGCCCTGCTCGATGTCCTCGAACGCGGCCAGCACCGTGGTCACCGCCTCCGGCGCCCGGCTCAGCCGTACGGTGATCCTGGTGGCGATGCCCAGCGTGCCCTCCGAGCCGACGAACGCGCCGAGCAGGTCGTAGCCCGGGTCCATGCGGTCGAGGACGACCAGGTCGCCGTCGGGGGTGACGATCTCGCACGCCTCGACGTGGTTGACCGTGAAGCCGTACTTGAGGCAGTGGGCGCCGCCGGAGTTCTCGGCCACGTTGCCGCCGATCGAGCAGACCTGCTGGCTGGAGGGATCGGGGGCGTAGTAGTAGCCCGCGTCGCGCACGGCCTCGGTGATCGCCAGGTTCGTCACGCCCGGCTCGACCACGGCCCTGCGGTCGGGCAGGTCGATCTCCAGGATCCGGCGCATCTTCGAGGTGACGATGAGCACGCCGTCCTCGCGGGGGAGCGCGCCGCCCGACAGGCCCGTGCCCGACCCCCTGGCCACGAACGGCACCCCGAAGTCATTGCACAGCCGGACGACCCCGGCGACCTGCTCGGCGGTCGCGGGCAGCACGACCACGCCCGGCGTCGCCCGGTGGCTGGTCAGCCCGTCGCACTCGTAGGTGCGCAGGCGTACCGGATCGGTGATCACCGAGTCGGGAGGCAGCAGCGAGCGCAGCGCCGCCGTCAGCGTGTCGAGCACCAGTCACTCTCCAGATCCGTCACCTCTAGTGTGCGACTGTTTCCACCGGTCTGGCCAGTTTTCGGAGGCGATTTGGCTGGGGTTTCGGGGGGTCCACTTATGTCCGGCGCTGGCGCGCCGGACATAAGTGGAAATTTCAACATCTACGGCATTTGGGCGTACGCCGGCAGCGTCAGGAACTCGGCGAAGTCGTCGTCCAGCGCCACCTCCTTGAACAGCGCCGTCGCCTGCCCGAACAGCCGCTCGTCGTAGCCCGGCTCGGCCGAGATCCGGGCCAGCTCCTCGGCGATGATCCGCTCGACCAGCTCCCTGGTCACCTGCTCACCGGTGTCGGCCAGCGTGATGTCGTTGTGGATCCACTGCCAGATCTGCGAACGGGAGATCTCGGCCGTCGCGGCGTCCTCCATGAGGTTGTGGATCGCGACCGCGCCCAGCCCGCCCATCCAGGCGGCCAGGTAGCGCAGGGCCACGTCGACGTTGCTGCGCAGGCCCGTCTCGGTGATCTCGCCGGGCGTCTCGGAGACCGACAGCAGGTCGGCGGCCGAGACGCGGACGTCCTCGCGCAGCCGGTCGAGCTGGTTGGGCCGCGCCCCCAGGACGCCGTCGAACACCTCGCGGCACACCGGCACGAGGTCGGGATGGGCCACCCAGGAGCCGTCGAACCCGTCGCCCGACTCGCGCGTCTTGTCCGCCCGCACCTTCTCCAGCGCCACCGCGTTGACCTCGGCGTCGCGCCGGGAGGGGATGAACGCCGCCATCCCGCCGATGGCGTGCGCGCCGCGCTTGTGACACGTACGCACCAGCAGCTCGGTGTAGGCCCGCATGAACGGCGCGGTCATCGTCACCGCGTTCCGCTCGGGCAGCAGGAACTCCCGGCCCCGCGTGCGGAACTTCTTGATCACGCTGAACAGGTAGTCCCAGCGGCCCGCGTTGAGCCCGGCCGAGTGGTCGCGCAGCTCGTGGAGGATCTCCTCCATCTCGAACGCCGCGGGGTAGGTCTCGATGAGCACGGTCGCCCTGATGGTGCCGTACGGGATGCCCAGGAGCTCCTGGGCCCGGGTGAACACCTCGTTCCAGAGCCGCGCCTCCAGGTGCGACTCCATCTTCGGCAGGTAGAAGTAGGGCCCCTTGCCCTTGTCGAGCTGACGCTGCGCGCAGTGGAAGAAGTAGAGCCCGAAGTCGAACAGCGACGCCGACACCGGCCGCCCGTCCACCTGCGCGTGCTTCTCGTCCAGGTGCCAGCCGCGCGGGCGCACCACGATCGTGGCCAGCTCGTCGTCGGGCCGCAGCGCGTACGTCTTGCCGCCGGTCTCGAAGTCGATCGCCCGGTCGAGTGCCTCGCGCAGGTTGAGCTGCCCGGACACGCAGTTCTCCCACAGGGGCGAGTTGGCGTCCTCGAAGTCGGCCAGCCACACCTTGGCGCCGGAGTTGAGCGCGTTGATGGTCATCTTCCTGTCGACCGGCCCGGTGATCTCGACGCGGCGGTCCGTCAGGCCGGGGGCCGGCGGCGCGACCTGCCAGTCGCCCTCCCTGACCTCCTTGGTCTCCGGCAGGAAGTCGAGCGTCCCGCCGGCCGACAGCTCCGCCTGACGCGTCTGGCGGGCTTCGAGCAGCTCCAGCCGCCTGGCGCCGAACTCCCGCTGGAGAGCCGCCACGAAGCCGAGCGCCTCCGGCGTGAGGATCTCGTCGAACCGTTCGAGCATCGGGCCGGTGATCTCCATGTCCCCCTCTTTTCCGTAGAGTGGAAAACCGATTCTGGATTGTGGAAGTGAAGCTACTCCGCCCGGGGTTCCCGGGTCAAAGGCTGGGGTATCCCTGGGACGTCTTCCGGGGCATCCCCGATGCGGAGGGGGTCATGCCCGCGAAAGGATCGGGGGCATGAAGACGATTGCTGTGGCGGGCGGGCTGCTGGCCGCCGCGCTGGTGCTGACGGGTTGCCGGATCGAGAGCATCGGCGGTGCCACGAACCAGGACACCGTGTCCTACCAGGTGACGGACAAGGTTTCCAAGCTGCAGGTCAGAAGCGACGCCGGCGATACGGTGATCACCGAGACCGACGGCACCGCCGTCCGGGTGGTCGAGACGTTGCGCTGGCGGGGCGACGACAAGCCCAAGCCGCAGCACAAGGTCGAGGGCCAGGCGCTTCTGGTGACCTATGACTGCCCGTCGGCCTGGGCGAACTGCAGCGTCGACTACAAGATCGAGGTTCCCAAGGGGCTGGCCGTCGACCTCGACAGCGACTCGGGTGACATCACCTTGCGGGCACTGAGCGGTCAGCTCGACGCCAGGCTCGACTCCGGCGACCTCGAAGGCTCAGGGATGACCGGCAAGAAGGTCTACGTCAAGGCCGACTCGGGCAACATCGAGCTCAAGTACGCCACCGCGCCGGACAGCGCCGAGCTGGAGGCCGGCTCGGGCGACGTCGTCCTGAAGGTGCCCACGGGGTCCTACGACGTGAAGACCGACGTGGACTCCGGCGACGCCTCCGTCTCCATCAAGTCCGACCCCAGCTCGCCCCGCAAGATCTCGCTGACCGCCGGTTCCGGCGACGTGACGCTCTCGGCGGGATAACCAGATGATGACGCCGGGGATGTCGTGCCACCATCGTGGGAAGACACCGAGGTGTCCAGACGTTCCCTCATAGAGATGACACGAATGCACGAATACACCGCGCTCGACGAGTTCGAGACCGGCGACATGGACCTCGAGGAGCGCCAGGCGCTGCGCCGCGTGGCGGGCCTCTCCACCGAACTCCAGGATGTCTCCGAGGTCGAGTACCGGCAGCTGCGGCTCGAGCGGGTCGTCCTCGTCGGCGTCTGGACCTCCGGATCCGCCGAAGACGCCGAGAATTCCCTGCTGGAGCTCAAGCTCCTGGCCGAGACCGCCGGGTCCGAGGTGCTCGAAGGGCTCATCCAGCGGCGCCAGAAGCCCGACCCGGCCACCTACATCGGCTCGGGCAAGGCCCTGGAGCTGCGCGACGTGGTCGAGTCGACCGGCGCCGACACCGTGATCTGCGACGGCGAGCTGGCCCCCGGCCAGCTCCGCCAGCTGGAGGAGACGGTCAAGGTCAAGGTCATCGACCGTACGGCGCTGATCCTCGACATCTTCGCCCAGCACGCCAAGAGCCGCGAGGGCAAGGCCCAGGTCGAGCTGGCGCAGCTGCAGTACCTGCTGCCGCGCCTGCGAGGCTGGGGTGGCAACCTGTCCCGCCAGGTCGGCGGTCGCGCCGCGGGCGGCGTGGGCATCGGCGGCCGCGGCCCCGGTGAGACCAAGATCGAGCTCGACCGGCGCCGCATCCGCGAGCGCATGTCCAAGCTGCGCCGCCAGATCAGCGGCATGTCCACCTCGCGCGAGACCATGCGCCACCGGCGCCAGCGGCGCGAGGTCCCGGCCGTGGCCATCGCGGGTTACACCAACGCGGGCAAGTCCTCGCTGCTCAACCGCATCACCGGTGCGGGCGTGCTGGTCGAGGACGCGCTGTTCGCCACGCTCGACCCGACCGTGCGCCGCGCCCGCACGCCGGAGGGCCGGCTGTTCACGATCGCCGACACCGTCGGCTTCGTGCGCCACCTGCCCCACCAGCTCATCGAGGCGTTCCGGTCCACGCTGGAGGAGGTCGCCGACGCCGACCTGATCCTGCACGTCGTCGACGGCTCGCACCCCGACCCCGAGGGTCAGCTCGCGGCCGTCCGCGAGGTGTTCGCCGACATCGAGGGCGCCTCCGAGGTGCCCGAGGTGGTGGTGATCAACAAGGCCGACGCGGCTGACCAGGAGGTGCTCGACCGCATCGCCAGGCGCGAGCGCGACAGCATCGTGGTCTCCGCCCGCACCGGCAAGGGCGTCCCCGAGCTCATGCGGCTCATCGAGGAGCGGCTGCCGCGCCTCGACCACGAGGTCAACCTGCTGGTGCCCTACGACCGGGGCGACCTGATCTCGCGGGCCCACAAGGAGGGCGAGGTGCTCTCCGTCGAACACGTCCAGGACGGCACCGTCCTGCACGCCCGCGTGCTGCCGAGCCTGTTCCAGGAGCTGGAGCGGGTGGGCAAGCCGGTCGAACGCGTCTCTTAGCGGGACGGCTGGGCAGCTCTCGCTCAAAGTAGCGCAGAGCTGCCCAAATAGGGCAGTGGTCCCCGAACCCTGGGGTTGCTAGGATGGCCAGACCTAACGTTGGTCTGGTTTTTTGGTTTCGGTTCTGGGTTTCGGATGATGACGTCGAGTGCGAAAGTCGTCAGCGGGGGCCATGGGGGCGAGGCGTGGCAGGGTGACGGATGGGATGAGTGGTCTTTCTTCCGAATAACCCTGTACACCGAGCCCGGCTGTGAAATAACGTAACTGAACTGAAATCGCCGGGTCACGTCTCCGGCGATACGGTCACCGCACAACATCACGCGGATGAGAGCAGGAGACCCCCCATGTCGTCCGGACCCGGAGCGGACTCAGTGGGCGCGGCACAGGCCGTGCGCTGGGTGCTGCGCCTGCACGGGGTGGTGCGATGACCGTTCGGCTCTTGACCAACATCGGCCGCCTGTGGACGGGTAACGAGGTCCTCAGCAACGCGGCCATCCTCGTGCACAACGACCGCATCGCCTGGGTCGGGCGGGCGCCCGACCTCCCGCAGAGCGTGCCCGGCGTCGTCGACGACATCGTCGACGTCGACCACGTGGAGAACCTCGGCGGCGCGCTCGTCACGCCCGGCCTCATCGACGCCCACACGCATCCGGTCTACGCGGGCAACCGCTACGCCGAGCTGGCCATCCGCACCGGCGGCTCCAGCGCGGCCTCGATCACCGCGGCGGGCGGCGGCGTCGGCTCCACCGTCACCGTGACACGCGGCACCGACCCCTGGACGTTGTGCAACGGCGTGCGCGAGCGGCTGCGGAGCTGGCTGCTCAGCGGCACCACCACCGTCGAGGCCAAGACCGGCTACCACCTCACGCGCGACGGCGAGCTGGCCGACGTGCGGCTCCTGCGCGAGCTGGAGAAGGAGCCGATGATGCCGCGGGTGCACGTCACCTTCCTCGCGGCGCACGTCGTGCCTCCCGAGTACTTCGGCCGCCAGCGCGAATACGTCGAGGCCGTGGGCGCCTGGTGCGCCGACGCGGCGGCGGCCGGCGCCGACAGCGTCGACGTCTACTGCGACGAGGGCCACTTCACCACCGAGGAGTCCCGCTGGGTCCTCGCCTCGGGCCGTAACGTGGGGCTGCTCCCGCGCATCCACGCCGGCCTGTTCAGCCGTCGCGGCGCCGTGCAGCTGGCCGCCGAGCTCGGCTGCGCCTCCGCCGACGGCCTGCACCACATGTCCGACGAGGACATCGCGATCATGTCCCGTTACGGCGTGCCCGCGGTGGTCTGCCCGGCCACGGCGCTCCAGCGCGGCCACGTGCCGCCGGTCCGCCAGATGATCAAGCATGGCGTGCAGATCGCCCTCGGCAGCGACCACAACCCCGGCTACTGCGGCATCACCTCGATGTCGCTGGTCATCGCCATGGCGGTGTCGGCGTTCGGCATGAGCGTCAACGACGCGCTGCGGGCGGCCACGCTGGGCGGCGCGACCGTCCTCGGGGCGCCCGACCGCGGGGTGCTGGCTCCCGGGCGGCTGGCCGACATCGTCCAGTGGGACGCCGACCACGAAGGCGCCTTCGCCTGGTCCTTCGGGCTCAAGCCGCGCCGGGTCTGGCGGGGCGGGACGCCCGTCCAGTAACCCCGGACTCGGGATCGGGTGGCTAATCTCGGGATATGCCGCCCTCTGTCGCCGTTGTCACCGATTCCACCGCTTACCTGCCCGCTGTGCCCGGTGTGACGGTGGTGCCGGTACAAGTGGTGGCCCGCGGCATCCCGCACGACGAGGACACCTTCACCGGCGACCTGGCCACCGCCACCACCTCGCGTCCGTCGCCCGCGCGCTTCGCGGCCTGCTACGACGCGCTGGCCGCCGCCGGGGCCACGGGCGTGGTCTCGATCCACCTGTCCGGCGAGCTGTCCGGCACCGTCGAGTCCGCCCTCGCGGCGGCCAAGGACGCGCCCGTGCCGGTGGAGGTGATCGACAGCCGGTCCATCGCGATGGGCCTGGGCTATCCCGTGCTGGCGGCGGCGCGGTCGGCCGCCGCCGGCGCCTCCCTGGCCGACGTGGCCGCCGCCGCCCGCCGTACCACCGCCGTCACCCGGACCTTCTTCTACGTGGACACCCTGGAGTACCTGAGGCGGAGCGGCCGCATCGGCGCCGCCACGTCGTTGTTCGGGTCAGCCCTCATGATCAAACCGCTGCTGCACATCGTGGACGGGCGTATCTCCCTGCTGGAGAAGGTGCGGACGTCGGGGCGGGCGATCGCGCGACTGGAGGACCTGGCGGTGAAGGCGGCCGTGGAGCTGGACGGGGCCGGGGTGGCCGTGCAGCACATGGGGGCTCGGGGGCGGGCCGAGGCGTTGGGGGAACGGTTGTCCAAGCGGGTGGCGGGGGTTCGTGAGGTGCGGGTGGTGGAGGTGGGGGCGGTGATCGGGGCTCATGTGGGGCCGGGGATGCTGGGGGTGACGGTCACGGGGTACGAGGGGTGACCGGCTTGGCCCGTTTGTTTAGGGATCGTCGTCTGGTCGGTGCTGTGTTTTCCACAGCCATCTCGTCTCTTGGCTTCGCTGTCCCCAGAATTCGGTTCGGTAGCTGGGGAGTGCGGGTGGCTTCCGTAGGTTCGTCGGCGTGCGATCTCAGGACCCGACGGCAGAGCGGACCATAGCCGAATCCAGGCTCCGGTCGATCACGAGCCCTGCCCGCCGGCCGCGTCCGGGACGACGCAACAGACATCCTTACGGCGACGAGGCCCAGAACCTCCCGACGTCCCGGCTCAGAGCAGCCCCACCTTCTGCGTCCGCTTCTCCTGCGGGCCCTTCTTTCGTGGGCCCTTCTTCGGCAGGCCCGGCGCGGCCGTGGGGGCCCCTCCTGGCGGCTCCTTGGAGTGACTCGCAGGCGAGGCCACCGGCCCGCCAGGTCGCCCCTCAGAGGGCCTCAGGGGCCGACCAGCGGAATGAGCCTCGGCCCGACCTGAGGGATGAGCGTCGCGTTGAGCCTTCGTCCGAGCTGTGGGGGGAGCCTCGGCCTGAATCGGGGGCCGGGCGTTCGGCGGGGCCTCAAGCGATGTCGCGGCCCGAGCATCAGGCAGAGCAAGAGGATGAGCCGGAGGAGAGCGTCCTCCGAGCCGAGGGGCGGGCGGGGCGTCGGAGCGGGTCGTGGATCGAGTCCCAGGCCGCCACAGAGGCGCCTCCGCACATCCCTCGGCGGCTCACAGGCAGCCCCGCCCCCATGCCCCCGACCTTCCAGGCGTTCCGCGACGCCATCACCTCGGCCCAGCCCTCCACCACCATCGACCTCAGCAAGCCCGGCCTGCGCGTGCTCGTCGCCGTCGGTGCCCTGGCCGTCGCGGTCGCCGTCTTCCTCGTCTGGCGCTCCCAGCCCACCCCCGAGCCCCTCCCGCCGCCACCCGTGGCAACCCCTCCATCCCCGTCACCCACCGCCGCCAAGGTGACCGTCCAGGTGGCGGGCAAGGTCCGCAATCCCGGCGTCTACCTGCTCCCGCAGGGCTCCCGCGTGACGGACGCGGTGACGGCGGCAGGCGGGCTCAAACACGGCGCCTCCACGGGCCCCCTCAACCTGGCCAGACGCCTGATCGACGGAGAGCAGATCATCGTGGGCGCCCCCTCCGCGGTCGTCGCCGCCGTACCGCCCGGATATCCCGGCGCCGACCCCGCCACAGCCATCCTCGACCTCAACGCCGCCACCCCCGACCAACTCGAAGAACTCCCGGGAGTGGGAGAGGTGCTGGCCGCCAGGATCGCCGAGTTCCGCACCGCCCACGGCGGTTTCACCAGCGTGGACCAACTTCGCGAGGTGAGCGGCATCGGTCCGAGAAAGTACGAAGAGATCAAGCCGAAGGTCCGCGTCTGACATGCCGCCCCTGTCCGATCCCTCGCGCCGCGGCCCCGCTGCGATCCCCGTGCCTCCCGTCGCCACCGCCCCTCTGCGTCCCGCCGCCGCGGACGACGGCGAGCACAAGCGTTCCTGGACACTCGTCCTCCCGGCGCTGTCCGCCTGGGCCGGCGCCCTGATCATGCTCGGCCAATCGCCCATTGTGGGCATGACGACAGCCGCTGTCACCGCCCTGGCCGCCGGTGCCCTGGCCTGGCACACCCGCTCGCCGTTCACCCGCTCGCCCCTCATCTGTTCGCTGATCAGCAGGTTCCTGCCTGGGGCGTTCGGGCCTGTCCTGTCCGCCTCTCCACTGCTGCTGCCGTTCAGCCGCCACCGGTCGCCACGTTCGTCGTCCTCTCCCTCGGGACGGGGCCCTTCCGGTCGGCCTTCGCCCTTCTGGGGTGCCTGGCGGAACGTCGTGCTCGCCATGCTCATCTGCGCGGCGGCGACCTCCGCGTCTGTCGCCTTCCGCGTCCAGGCACTGACCACCGGCCCGGTGGCCGAGCTCGCCGCCAGGAACGCGACCGTGACCGCCCAGATCGTCCTGTCCGATGACCCGAAGCGCAGGTCACGCAGAAGCGGCCACTTCAACCGGGACAGCTACGTGATCCCGGCCACGCTCAAGATCATCGAGTCGGCTGCGGGGGAGGGAGGCAGATCCACTACCGGTCAGCCGGAGGGGAACCGTCCCGGTCTCCCTGGAGGGAGTGACGGAGGTGTGACGCAGGCATCCCCGCCACCGGAACGCCAAGCCGTCGATGTCCCCATCACGGTGTTCGCCGGCGGCAACGCCTGGAGCACCCTGCTGCCGAGCCAACGCCTGCAGGTCACCGGCCGCCTGGCGCGACCAACGCCCGGCGACCTGGTGGCGGCCATCCTCCTGGTACGAGGCGAGCCCCGCATCCTGACACCACCTTCGTCCCTGCAGACCATGGCGGGCGCCCTCAGAACCGGCCTCCGAACAGCCGCCGACCCCCTGCCGCCCGACCAGCGCGGCCTCCTGCCCGGCCTGGTCGTCGGGGACGTCTCCCGCATCGACCCTCAGGTGGCCGCCGACCTCAAAGAAGCGGGCCTGAGCCACCTGAACGCCGTAAGCGGCGCAAACCTTGCCATCGTCGCAGGTGCCGTCCTGGCACTCTCCCGCCTGGTCGGCCTCCCCCTGCCGCTGAGAGCCGTTCTCGCGGCTGTCGCGATGCTTGCGTTCACCGTGGTGGCCAGGCCGTCCCCGAGCGTTCTGCGCGCCCTGCTGATGGGCCTGGCCGCCGCGCTCGCCCTGGGTACCGGGCGGGCCAAGGACGGCCTCGCCGCCCTCTCGGCAACCGTCCTCCTGCTGGTGCTGTTCGCGCCGGAACTGGCGCGTTCGTACGGCTTCGCCCTCTCGGTCGCGGCCACCGCCGGCATCCTCCTCCTCGCACCACGCTGGCGCGACAAACTCTCCACGCCACCACCGACGGAGACCGGCGACCGCGACGCCACCACAGCGTCCACAGCGACAGGCCGGAAACCGGAGGAGAGGAAGCGCAGCAGCGTGTACGGGCGTGCAGCGAGCGCATTCGACGAGGCCGGTGACTGCCGTGCGACCTCGCTCCCCGAAGATGCGTCCGCTGGCCGAGGGCGTGCCGTCGCAGGGATGTGCCGCTTGCCGAGGTGGCTGGCGGAGGCGCTGGCCGTGTCGGCTGCCGCGCAAGCGGCCGTGACGCCCGTCCTGGTGCTGATGTCGGGTCAGGTGACGCTGGTGGCGGTGCCCGCCAACCTGCTCGTGGCTCCCGCCGTGGCTCCCGCGACCCTGCTCGGTTTCGCCGCCGCCCTGGTGGCTCCGATCTGGCCGGACGCCGCCGGCATGCTGGTCATCCCGGCCGGATACGCGGTGGGCTGGATCGTCACCGTGGCTCGCTGGGCCGTGAACGTCCCTCTGGCCACCCTGCCCTGGCCGGGCGGCCTCCCCGGTCTGGGGCTCCTCGTCCTCGCCGTGGCCGTCGCGATCCCGGTTCTCAGGCACCGTCGTTGGCGGACGATGGCGCTGCTGACGGCAGGGGCCGCTCTGGTCGCCGTCCTGGTGATCCGTCCGCTGACGGGGGCTTGGCCGCCCAAGGGCTGGTTGATGGTGATGTGCGACGTCGGGCAGGGCGACGGCCTGGTGGTGGCGGCCGGCCCTGGACGAGGCGTGGTCGTGGACACCGGCCCGGACCCGGTCGTCATGGATCGATGCCTGCGCAGGCTCGGAGTCGAGGACGTTCCCCTGCTCGTCCTGACCCATCCGCACGCCGACCATGTGGACGGCCTGCCGGGCGTGCTCAGGAACCGGCGCGTGGGAGCCGTGATCGTCAGCCCTCGGCCGACGGCGGTGCAGTCCAGCGCGCGGATCTCGGCCGTACTGGCTCGACACCGGATTCCCGAAGGGAACGCGGAACCTGGCACGCGATGGCGGTTCGGCCCGTCCGAGCTCACCGTCGTCGCCCCTGACCCGACGTCAGGCGGGAGGAGCGGCCAGGGCGAAGGCAGCGTGATCAACAATTCCAGCGTCGTCATCCACGTACGCTGGCGTGCCGGTTCCGTCCTGCTCGCCGGAGACCTCGAGACCGAGGCGCAGGACGATCTCGCACGCCGCCTCACCCTGCGTGCCGACATCCTCAAGACCCCGCACCACGGCTCGAATCGCCAGTCCCCGGCCTTCCTCGGCTCGCTGGGTGCACGAGCCGCCCTGATCAGCGTGGGCGCCGGCAACGACTACGGCCACCCGGCCACATCGACCCTCGCCCTCCTCCACCGCGTCGGCGCCGCCATCTACCGCACCGATCGATCGGGTGACCTGGCAGTCATCGAACACGAAGGCAGCCTGGCCGTGGTCCCCCGTGGACCGTGAGCGGTCCGACGCCGGACGAGCGGGACCCCGGACCACCGGGGCACGAGGGAGCGGGGACTGGTGCCGGTGGGGGTGCCCGAACGGATGAGGAACTGGCCGCCGGGGCCGTGGTCGAGGTCGTGAGCGGGTCGTGGGCCGGTGACCGTTCACGCCCGGTGGCCGGCTGACCTCCCGGACGGGGACGTCGGCGGCTTGCGGGGCGGTGGCTGTTCACGCCTGGTGGTGAGCTGATCTTTCGGACGGAGGTGTCAGCGGGCCGCGGGCGGGTGACCGGGCGGCGGGTGACCGGGTGGCGGGTGACCGGGCGGCCGGTGACCGGGCGGCCGTCGGCCACCGCAGAAGAAGCGCGCTTTCTTGCGGCGGCCGCCCTTTCTGGAAGGTTCTCCCAGATGCTTGAGAAGGATCTTCAGCTTGTCCCGGTCGTGGTTGACGATGTGGGTGCGGAGCTGCACGACGTGGCCGCGGCCGGCCCACTGCCCTGGTTCGCGAACGACTGCCTGACCTGATCGGCGAAGTCCTCGGAGATGACGCGGCCATCGCGGCCGGAGGCGTACTGTCCGGCGACGAGGACGGCCTCTCCGCAGGCGCGGGCGATGTGGCTGTAGCCGTGTCCGACCGGGTTGTGCAGAGTATCGGGGTTGATGAGCCGGCCGATGTCAGAGCGCTGCCACGGACGGCAACCCGTCGCGCTATTTCGCGATCGCCTCGCGGACGGACGGCACGATCTCCCGGGCCCAGCGGGCCAGCGTGGTGAGGTCGGTGGCGCCGTGGCCGGAGGAGAAGAGGATGAAGCCCGAGGCGTCGTGCTCCAGTACCGCTTCGGTCAGCTCCTCGACCCACTGCCCGACGGAGCCGCCGATCCAGCGCCCGTCGTGGTCGCGGGTGGCGGCCAGCGGACGGTCGGTGATGCGGCCCGGGAAGTTGTAGATCGTACGGATGTCGCGCGGGTCGCGGCCCACCGCGGCCGCCGCCTCGTCGATGACGGGCCGCGAGGTGCGATACCGCTCGCTGCGCCAGTCGGCGGCGTGGCCGGGGATCCAGCCGTCGGCCACCCTGCCCGTGGCGGCCAGGGATTTGGGCCCGTTCGACCCGGTCCACACCGGGGGCGCGGCCACGGGGGCGGGCTCGATCCGGCGCACCCGGTAGTGGCGTCCCTCGTGGGTGACCGGCGCACCGCCGCCCGACAGCTTGCGGATCAGGACGATCGCCTCCTCGAAGGCGTCCACGGCGTCGCCGGGGGTCTGCCGGGGCACGCCCATGTCGGTGATGCGGTCCCACAGCCCGCCCGCGCCCATGCCGAGCACGACGCGGCCGTCCGACAGCGCCGACAACGACGTCACCGTCCTGGCCAGCATGGGGGCGGGCCTGGTCGGCAGGTTGGTGACATTGGCCAGGCCGGCGATGTGCCGCGTACCGCCCAGAAGGAAGCCGATCGTGGCGTAGGCGTCCAGCCGCTCGCCGAGATAGGGATGGTCGGACAGCGAGAAGAGATCAAGCCCGTCCCGGTCGGCCTGCTGAACCATGCGCAGCAGCTCGGGCAGGTCCTCGAAACCGGAGTGCGCGCCAAAACCGAACACCACGTCAGATGCGGACACAGTATTGCCTTTCATGCAAGGAGGGGTCACCAGGCGTACGCTTCTGGTGCGGGTTTGGGGCCGTTGGGGCCGGGCGGCGGGAACAACTCGTCCAGTCTGGCCAGGGTGCTTCCGTCGAGGGTGATCGCGGCAGCGCGGAGCGAGCCGTCGAGCTGCCCGGCCGTACGGGGCCCGATGATCGGCGCGGTCACCCCGTCCTGGGCGAGCAGCCAGGCCGGCCCGACGTTCGCCGGGTCCTCGCCGAGGTCGGCGCAGAGCTGCTCGTACGCCTCGATCGTCTCCTGGTGCCGGGCGAGGCCGGCGGCCGACCGGCCCGTGGCTCCGCGGGAGGCGCCGCCCTGCTCCCGCTTGCGCAGGACACCGCCGAGGACGCCGCCGTTCAGCGGCGACCACGGGATCATACCCAGCCCGTAGTGCCGCGCCGCGGGCAGCACCTCCAGCTCCGCCCGGCGGTTCATCAGGTTGTAGATGGACTGCTCGGCGACCAGCCCGACCGCGTGTCGCGCCCGTGCCGCCTCCTGGGCCTGCGCCAGGTGCCGGCCGGCGAAGTTGGACGAGCCGAAGTAGAGCACCTTGCCCTGTTGCCGCAGCACGCCGAAGGCCTCCCAGATCTCCTCCCGCGGCGTGTTCCTGTCGATGTGGTGCATCTGGTACAGGTCGATGTGATCGGTGCCCAGCCGCCTGAGCGAGGCGTCGCACGCGCGCCTGATGTGCAGCGCGGACAGGCGGCTCTCGTTGGGCCGGCGCCCGGTCGGGAGGTAGAGCTTGGTGGCCAGGACGGTCCTGTCGCGCCTGCCGCCCCCTCGGGCGAACCAGCGGCCGATGATCTGCTCGGTGAGGCCGTCGGCATAGACGTCGGCGGTGTCGAAGAAGTTGATGCCGTGCTCGTGTGCGCGATCCATGATCGCGTGGCTGTCTGGTTCGGACGTCTCCGTCCCGAAGTTCATCGTGCCCAGGGCCGGCCGGGACACCGACAGGCCGCTCCGGCCGAGCTGGACGTGGTTCATCTCGGACCACCTGAGGCCGGACCCTTGCGCATCGCGGCCTCGGCGGCCGACGCCCGGTGGACCGCCAGGCCGTCGTGGTCTCCGACGATCACCACGACTGTACGACTCGTCATCATGACTCCAGAAAATTCAGTTCGCGCTCCGAACTATAATCGTTCGTAACACGAACTGCAACCGGCCTCGGTCCGCCCCTCCGGCGGGTGTGGCGTCGAGTACCAGGTTGTCGGTGCCGCATGGCATGCTGCCTGACATGGCGGGAACCGATCCAGCACTTGTCACCCTGGTCCTCGGCGACGAGGAGCTGCTTGCCGAGCGGGCGGTGGGTGTCGTCGTCGCGGCGGCGCGGGCCGGCGATCCGGGGGCCGAGGTGCATGATCTCGTCGGCGGAAAGGTCGCCACCGGCGAGCTGACCCAGCTGACCTCGCCCTCGCTCTTCGGCGATCGTTCGGTGGTCGTCATCCGCTCGGCGCAGGACCTGCCGAAGGACGTCGTCACCGAAGTGGTGTCCTACGCGAAGCAGCCGTCGGACGACGCGGTTCTCGTGCTGGCGCACCCGGGTGGGGTGAAGGGGAAGGCGCTGGTCGACGGGGTGAAGAAGGCCGGGGCCAAGGTGGTGACGATCAACAAGGTCACCAAGGCCGGCGAGCGGCTGGAGTTCGTCAAGGCGGAGATCAAGCGAGCCGGGCGGAACATCGCGGGGGATGCGGCCCAGGCGTTGCTCGACGCGGTGGGCAACGATCTGCGCGAGCTGGCGGCGGCGTGCAGTCAGCTCGCGTTCGACACCGAGGACAAGACGATCAGCGCGGCGGCTGTGGCGCGCTATCACAAGGGGCGGGCCGAGGTCACGGGCTTCAACGTGGCCGACTCGGCGATCGAGGGGCGCCTGGCCGAGGCCCTGGAGCAGCTGCGTTGGGCTCTGGGCACCGGTGTGGCCCCTGTGCTGCTGGTGAGTGCGCTGGCCGGTGGGCTGAGGTCGCTGGCCAAGGTGGGGAGTGCGCCGCGCAACCTGCGCGGCGGGCAGCTCGCCGCCCATGTGGGGATGCCGCCCTGGAAGGTCGACCGGGTCAAGCGCCAGCTGAACGGCTGGCGGCCGGAGGGGTTGTCCCGGGCGATCCAGGCGGTGGCCACTGCGGACGAGCAGGTCAAGGGCGGCGGGGCGGACGCGGCGTACGCCCTGGAGCATGCCGTGCAGGTGATCGTCGCCAGCCGTACGGGCCGGTAGCGAACACCCGCGCCACAGGACCTGGCAGGCCAGGTCCTGTGGCGCCCCGGCGGTGCTTCTCAGGGGTGGCGCAGGGGGCGGAAGAACGTGGTGATGTCGGTCGCCAGTCGGGCCGGTTCTTCCAGGGGCATGAAGTGGCCGCCTCGGGTGGGGGTGTTCCAGTGGCGCAGGTCGGTCAGGGCGCGTTCGGCGAAGCTGCGGGGGAGGCTCGCCACGGAGGGTTCGTGGCTGAGGGTGACGGCGGACGGCACGGTGATGGGCGGCCGCGGCGGGTTGCGGGGCCAGTCGTAGTACGACTTGAACGAGGTGCCGATCGAGCCGGTGGTCCAGTAGAGGGTCAGCATGGTGAGCAGGGTGTCGCGGTCGAACCGGGATTCCAGGTCGCCGTGGCAGTCGCTCCAGGCGCGCAGCTTGTCCACGATCCACGCGGCCAGGCCGGTCGGTGAGTCGAGCAGGGCGGCGGCGATCGTGTCGGGACGGGTGAGCATGATCTCGCTGTAACCGCCGTCGCGCTGGTCGTAGGCCGCTTCGGCGTCCAGGAAGGCCTGTTCGTCCGGGGTCAGCGGCGGGACGTCCAGGGACGCGGGGGCGGGTGGATGGATGAGGTGGATCCCGGTCACCTGGTCCGGATAGAGGGCGCCGAGCCAGCCGACGGCCGCCCCGCCGATGTCGCCGCCGAAGGCCCCGTAGCGTTCGTGGCCCAGGACCTCGGTCATGAGCAGGTGCAGCATGCGGGCCATCGCGGCTCGGGTGAGGGGCTCGTCCGGCAGGTCGGAGTAGAGGAAGCCGGGCATCG
This sequence comes from Nonomuraea sp. NPDC005730, assembly GCF_040630865.1. Classification (NCBI taxonomy): domain Bacteria; kingdom Bacillati; phylum Actinomycetota; class Actinomycetes; order Streptosporangiales; family Streptosporangiaceae; genus Nonomuraea; species Nonomuraea sp. NPDC005730. The sequence continues at coordinate 36,664 of NZ_JBEXYK010000046.1, read as the reverse complement.
ACGGGATCACGACGTCGAAGGAGTCGTCGGGGTCGCCGCCGTACCGGGCGGGGTCGGCCAGGCGTGCTGCCAGGGGCAGCATCTCCAGGAAGCTGCTCGGCCAGCCGTGGCAGAGCAGGACGGGCAGCGGGGCGCGGCCGGTGCCGGGGATGCGGATGAAGTGGAGGTCTCGTCCCTGGACGGGGGCTCTGTAGTGGTCCAGCTCGTTCAGGCGGGCTTCCTGGGCGCGGAAGTCGAACCTGTAGGCCCAGTACGTCACGAGGTCCCGCAGGTATGCCGGGTCCGTTCCGCCCTCCCAGGGGCGGTGGTCCAGCGAGCGGGCGAATCTGGCGTTGCGGAGACGGGTGCGCAGGTCGTCGAGTACGTCGTCGGGAACCTCTATGCGGAACGGCGTCACGCCCATGTGGTCTCCGGTGTCGGAAGTGTCATCCCAGCATGGGTACCACCGGACGCTCGCCGGTCTCAATGCAATTGATTCGGGTTCGTCTCCACGTAGAGCAGAAGCTGTTTGAGCAGGTTGTCCAGGGTGTCCTGGTCGTCGGGGGAGAGGGTGTTCACCAGGGCCGTCTCCAGCACGGCCAGGACGGCCATGGCGTCCGTCCAGAGGTCGTGCCCCTTGGGCGTGAGCTCGACGTCCACGCGACGGCGGTCTTCGGTGCTGCGGACGCGGCGTACCAGACCTGCCTTCTCCAGCGTGTCGAGGCGGCCGGTCATGCCGGCGGGGGAGAGCAGCAGCTCGGCGGCCAGCTCGGTGGGGGTGGCGGTGCCGTTGTGGGCGGCCAGCCGGTGGAGCGTCTGGAACTCGAAGTCCTGGACGCCGGTCTGGGCCAGCGCGGCCGCCTTGGCGTGGCCGAGGTGTTTCACCAGCGCCTGCATGCGGGTCACGATGCCCTCCACCCGCTCGTCGAAGGGCGCCTTGCCGCGCCAGCGGGCCAGATGACGATCGACGGAGTCCTCCACAGCACAGGATCATACGCCAACAAGTAATTTGTTGACGAATCATTCGCTGACGAAATACCTTCTGGGTCATGTCGTTTTCGTTGTTCGCCGGGCCCAGGAACCGGCTGCTGGCCGGACGCTGCATGTCCGCGCTGGCCACGGCCATGATCCCCACCACGCTGACCCTGGCCGTGCTGCGCGCCACGGGGTCGGCGGAGGCGCTGGGGCTGGTGCTGGCCTGCGAGATGGTGCCGTTGCTGTTGTTGCTGCCGGTCGGTGGCGTGCTGGCCGACCGCGTCAGGCCCGGACGGGTCGTGCTGCTCGCCGACCTCACGCGATGCCTGGCGCAGGGGCTCATGGCGGTCGAGCTGCTGGCCGGGGTGAATCGGGTCCCCGACCTCGCCGTGTTGTCGGCGGTATCGGGGGCGGCGATCGCGTTCGGGAGTCCTGCCGTGCCGCGGCTGGTGGTGGCGGTGGTGCCGGGGCCGGACAGGTTGCGGGTGAACGCCCGGATCGGGGTGGTGACCAGCCTGTCGGCGGTCCTGGGGCCGGCGCTCGCGGGGACGCTCACGCTGGCCGCCGGGCCCGGGTGGGCCGCGGGGGTCACGGCGGTGTTGTTCGCGTGCTCGGCGCTGACTCTCGGTGGGGTCGTCGGCGGGGTCGTCGGTGGGGATGGCGCGTCCGTGGGCGGGGCGGAGGTCGTGGGGGAGCGGAAGGCGGTCTCCGGCGGGGAGGCCGGGCGGCGGCGGTGGGGGGTTGGGTTCGGGCGGGAGCTGGCCGAGGGGTTCGGGGAGGTCAAGGGGCGGCCGTGGTTCCTGGTCTGTGTGCTGGCGCACGGCGTGTGGCACTTCATGGCCGGGTTGTTCCTCACCCTGGGCCCGGTGGCGGCCGTGCAGCGGTTGGGCGGCGAGGCCGGTTGGATGATCATCGTGCAGAGCGGCACGGTCGGGCTGCTGGCGGGGGTGCTGGTCGCGCCGCGGTTGCCGGTGCGCAGGCCGCTGGTGGCCGTTCAGGTGGGGGCCGCGCTCTATCTGCTGCCGATGGTGGCCTTGCCGGTGGCGGTCGGGTTCGGGCTGTCGGCCGTGGTGGTCGCGGTGGCGTACTTCGTGGCCATGGTGGGGCTGGGGGTGCTCAGTCCGTTGTGGGAGACGGTGGTGGCTGAGGAGATCCCTGAAGGGGCGTTGGGGCGGGTGCGGTCGTTCGACCAGCTCATCTCGTTCGCGGCGCGGCCGGTGGGGCTGGCCGTCGCGGCGCCGCTGGCGGGCGTGACCGGGATGGGGGTGCTGATGGTCACCGGTGGGGTGGTGGTCGCCGTCGCCAACCTCGCCGCCGTGGTGCGCTCGCCCAGGCCCGCGCCCCCGCCGGCCGCCGCCGATCGGGATCAGGTGACGGCCCGGCGCGGGTGGGGGAGGAGCGGCCGGGTCAGGTGAGGGCGGGTTCGCGGACGATGCCGTCGCTGATCTCCAGCACCCGGTCCGCCAGCGTGATCAGGCTGGGGTCGTGCGTGGCGACCAGCGCCGTCACCCCCTCGCTGCGCACCAGCGCCCGCAACAGCTCCATGATCTGCCGTCCGGTCTGCGAGTCGAGCTGCCCCGTCGGCTCGTCGGCCACCAGCAACCTGGGCCGGTTGGCCAGAGACCGGGCGATCGCCACCCGCTGCCGCTGCCCGCCCGACAGCTCGTACGGCCGCTGGTTCATGTGCTGCCCCAGCCCCACCAGCGCCAGCAGCAGCCGGACCCGCTCCTCCCGCTCGGCGGACGGCACGCGGGCCAGCCGCATCGGCACCCCCACGTTCTCGGCCGCCGACAGCACCGGGATCAGCCCGAACGACTGGAACACGAAGCCCACCACGTCCCGGCGCAGCTCCAGCAGGGCGTCCTCGGACATGGACGTGACCTCGCGCCCGTCCACGACGACCCGTCCGGCGTCGGGACGGTCCAGGCCGCCGATCTGGTTGAGCAGCGTGGTCTTGCCCGACCCCGAACGTCCGCGGACCGCCACCAGCTCGCCGGGGAACACCTCGAAGGACACCTCGCGCAGCGCGACGACCTCCTTGGGCCCGCTCCGGTAGACCTTGCGGACCCCCTCCACCACGACCAGGGGCTCATTGCTCATGGGAGGGCTCCTCTCGGGCGGGCCAGACGCCGATGTGGTCGGATTCGAGTTCGAGGCGCACCCGGCGTTCCATGTCCAGGGCGTTCATGAAGTCGCGGGGGAGCTGCAGGCGGCCCACGCGGTCCAGCACGGCGTACTCCTCGGCGACGATCTGCCCCTCGGCGCCCTCGCGCCGTAGCGTCTCGCTGCTGGTACGTCCGTCGCGAATGCCCACGGTGCGGTCCACCTGCTCCGACACCAGCGGGTCGTGGGTCACGATGACCACGGTCACGCCGAGCTCCCGGTTCGCCTTGCGCAGGGAGTCGAAGACCTGCTCGGACGTCTCGCTGTCGAGCTCGCCGGTGGGCTCGTCGGCCAGGATGAGCTGCGGCTCGTTGGCCAGGGCGACGGCGATGGCGACCCGCTGCTGCTCGCCGCCCGACATCTCGGGCGTGCGGCGGTCGGCGCAGTAGCCGACGCCGAGGAGCTCCAGCAGCTCGCCGGCGCGGGCGCGGCGCGCCCGGCCGCCGCCGGCCAGCTTCATGGGCAGCTCGACGTTCTCCCTGGCGGTCAGGTACGGCAGCAGGTTGCGCGCGGTCTGCTGCCAGATGAAGCCCACCACGGAACGCCGGTAGCGCAGCCGGTCCTTGGCGGTCATCGCCAGCAGGTCGGTGCCCGCGACCCTGGCCACCCCGGCGGTCGGCACGTCGAGCCCCGACAGCACGTTGAGCAGCGTGGACTTGCCCGACCCGGAGGCGCCGACGATGGCCACCAGCTCGCCCTTGTCGATCACCAGGTCGAGGCCCTGCAGGGCGACGACCTCGACGCCCTCGGTCTTGTAGATGCGCACCAGGTTGTCGCAGACGATGTGCGCGTCGGCGCCGAACGCGGTCTTCTCCCGCGTGGCCTTGGCTTCCAGCTCTGACAGGGTCGGGTTCATGTGAGGTCCCCCACTCGAAGGACGGCGCCGAGGCTGCGACGGCGGCTGATGGCGGTGTGCGTGTACGCGCCGAGCACGGCCACGACGGCCAGCCCGGCCGCCAGCGCGGTCGGCGTGATCAGGTCTAGGGAGTAGTCACCGACGGGCAGGTCGCCGGCGTAGGAGGACAGGTCGACGCCCGGCCCGAGCGCCGCGGGCAGCCCGAGGCCGAGCAGGAGGCCGGCCAGGGCGGTCAGCAGGATCATCGGCATGATCTCCAGGACGGTGAGCCGCTGCGCCTGCCGGTCCGACAGCCCCAGCGTGCGCAGGAACGACAGCGCCCTGGCCCGGTCGGCCGCCCCGATCACCAGCGAGAGGATGACGGCGACCAGCGCGTACGCGGCCAGCGCCACCGTGACCACGACCAGCGTGGTCCGCACGGTGCTGGTCAGCGGGTCGTCCTGGATGGCGGCCAGGGCCAGCGCCTGGGACTCCACGGTGCCGAGCGGGACCAGCCGGCGCAGCTCGTCGAGCGCGGGGTTGCCGCCGATGAGCAGGGTGTTCACGGCGGGCCGCACGAGCGAGTCCATCGGCAGGATCACGAACTTGCCCTGGTTGTAGAAGCCGGGCACGGAGGTGATCACACCGCCCTCGGGCACCTTGAGCCGCGACTGCCAGCCGATCTCGTACGTGCCGCGCCCCTTCAGGTCGGGGGAGACGAAGGCGCCGCCGCCGGTGGGCACGCCGATCGGCGCCCCCGCCAGCAGCCGCCGCCACTCGGGCAGGTTCACGGCGATGGCCTCGGCGCGCTCGGCGCCGTACCCGACCTGGACCCGGCCGGTCTGCGCGAGCACGACCCGCTCGACACCCGCGACCTTGCGCACCCGCTCGATCGCGTCGGCCTGGATCTCGATCCGGGACGTGACCTTGACCGGCGCGCCCACCTGCTGCCAGGACGCCAGCCGCTGCGTGCTCACCAGCCCGTCGGAGATCACCGCGGCGAACACCGACACGCCGAGCGCGGGCAGCAGGATGAGCACCGGCAGCACCGACGCGGAGCGCGCCCTGGCCGCCCTGGTCAACCCCAGGAACGGCACGGCCCCGGGCCGCCGCGCGGCCAGCCGGACGAGCAGCCGCAGCGGGTAGGGGTAGCAGCGCAGGATGATCACCGCCGCGGCGAGCGTCAGCGCGATCGGCACCACCAGCAGGAACGGGTCGAACCCGGCCGAGGCGGCCAACCCGCGGGTGCGCAGCAGGTACGCCCCGGCCAGCGCGAGCACCACGACCAGCACCTCCAGCGTGAGCCGGCGGGCGGACGGCCGGGCGGTGCTGACGTCCGCACGCTGCTCGTGCAGCGGCACGCGGTGCGTGACCGCCAGCCCCGCGGCGGTGTACCCGACGGCGGCCAGCATCACCAGCAGCGGCCCGACGTGCACGATCGGCAGCACGGGCCCGGGGACGAACCAGGACAGCGCGTACCCGGCGAGCCCGGCGGGCACGACGGCGAGCGCGGTCAGCGCCGCGCCGGTGCCGGCCACCTGCCCCAGCGACCCGCCACGCGCCCGCGTCAGCGCCAGCGTGTGGTCGAGCCGGCCGGAAAGCAACTGCACGGCCAGCACGATCACGCCGACCGCGACCAGCAGCAGGCCACCGAGCACCAGGTACATCACGGTCTGCGCGGTGGACTGGGCGGCCAGGAAGTCCGTCAGCAGCTTGGGCAGCGCGGTCAGCACCCGGTACGGGCTGTACGAGCCCGACGCCTGCAACCCGATCACCCGCTCGAACTCGCCGACGGCCGTCCGGAGGTCTGTCGTGGCCAGCGCGTCGGCCTTGTCCGGGGCGATGGGGAGCACCCAGTTGTAGGACAGGTTGCGCCCGTCGCCGCTGAGCGCGGTCAGCCCGTCGTCGGACATGATCGTCGTGATGTGCTTCTCGAACTCCATCTTGCCCGGCGGCAACATCCTGGTGACGGTCAGGATGTCGCTGTTGTGGCTCCAGTAACGGTCGTCGGCCTTCTTGGCCCTGAACGCGCCGACCAGCTTCACCGCCACGTAGTGGCTCTCGCCGAGCACCTTGACCTGGCCGATCTTCAGGTCCATCGCGGTCAGCGCGGACTCGACCAGGCCCACCTCGATGAGCGGGATCGTCTCGCCCTCGAAGCGGGTGGTCGAGGGCTTGCCCGGCGCCTGCCCCTGCACCCAGTCCACCCGCCGCTCGGCGTCGGACAGCCAGCCGAGGTTCATGAACATGGTGCCGCCCGAGCCGTTGATCGGGGTGACCTCGGTCTTGGCGCTCATGTGGCTGTCGCCCGTGCCGGCGGGCACCACCAGCGACCGCAGCGCCGGGGGCACGAGCTGGCGCCAGCGCCGGTCCCTGGACTCGAACTGGTCGCGTTCGTGCAGGTCCTCTTCCTTCGACATCGACGCGACCGTCACGGTCAGGTCGGCCTGCTCGGCGGTCGCGGTCCTGAGCGCCTCGCGCAGCGCCTGGTCGAACGACGACTGCATCGCCCTGGGCAGCCCCGCGACGAGCAGGCAGGCGCTCAGCGTCAGCACGAAGAGCACGGCCACCGCGCCCAGGTGCGTGCGGGCCAGCAGCGGGATCCTCACTGTTCCTCCCGAATGCCGAGACCCTGCCTGCGCAGGTTGCGCGCCAGTCCGGCGACGATGGCGAGCAGCACCGCGGCCACCCCGGCGAGCATGGCGCCCGTGGCGCCCCACGGGATGTCGAGCACCACGCCTGGGGTGACCGCCGACGCCTGCCCGGTCAGCACGATGTGCGGCACCACGAGCATGCCCACGACCACGGCGAGCCCGGTCCCGGCCGCCAGCGACAGCCCGATCACGAACGTCTGCTCGATCGCCAGCATCCCGAACACCTGCCGGGAGCTCACGCCGAGCGCCCGCAGGATCGCGAACTCGTTCATCCGCTCGCGGGCCGCGACCGCCGCGTTGACCAGGAAGCCGAGCGCCGCGAACACCAGCGCCGCGAGGAAGCCCAGCATCAGCGCGCCCTGGAGGCCGCTGGCCAGCGGGTCGTCCTGCATCTTGGCGGCCAGGGCGCGCTGGTCGATCGCGGTGACGTCCCATGCGGGACGGCCGGTGAGCGCCGCCGCCGCCCGGCCGTCCGGGGTGGCCAGCCACCACTCGGTGGCGGGCCTGGGCAGTTGCGCCGCCGCCAGATCCTGAGCCTGCATCGTCCCCCAGTCGGCCAGTACGGCGTGTTGCCCGGCGGTCGTCGTCGGCATCGTCTCCACGACGGCCACGACCTTGACGTCCATGACCCTGCGGTCGATGCTGGCCCGTCCCACCTGGCCGACGCCCAGCTTGAGCGAGCCGGCCAGGCCGGCGGTGAGCACCACGGGCAGCGGTCCCCGGACGGACGGCGCCCCGAAGGCGGCCGCCGCGGGCTGCCGTCCGGTCGCCTTCACCGACACGGCGGGCGCGGTCACCGGCCGCCCGTCGGCGCTGATCCCGGTCACCGTCAGCGTCCCGCTGCCGGAGGGCGGCGCGCTCGTGACCAGCCCGCGCAGCGACAGCGGGTACGTGATCTTCCCGTTCCGCCCCGCCAGCGCCGCGAGGTCCACGTCGACGGTGTTCTCGCCCGCCTTCAGCACGCCCAGCGACACGTCGCGCCACACCCCGAGCGCGTCGGACAGGACCAGCCGCACCGGCAGGTCGGCGTCCGTCGTGGCGCGCAGGGTGAGCGCGGCCGGCTGTCCCGGCAGGTCCAGCTTGCCCGCCTGCGGCCCGGTCAGCGCCCGGGAGATCTCGGCGATGGGCCGGTCGGCCAGGTCGGGGCGGAGCTGGAACAGTGTGCCGAGCTTGGCCGCGTCGATCCCGATGAGGATGGCGTTCTCGCTGCTGACCTCGGTCTGGCCGCGGAAGACCGGCGAGGCGGCGGTCACGCCGGGCAGGGCGGTGAACGCCGTGCCGCGTCCCAGCGGGCCGAGCTCGGGGGCGTCCGGCGGGCCGGACAGGCGCAGGTCGGCCCCGGCCTGGTGGCGGGCCTGGTCGAGCTGGGAGGCGCGCCAGGTGGCGGCGGTGGCCATGGACACGATGCCGATGGCGATGGCCATGGTGAGCAGCAGCGCGGGGCCGGCGTACTTGAGCGGGCGCCTGCTGACCTGCCACGCGCCGAGCGCCGGGGCGAGGGACGGGCGCCTGGAGGTGATCCGCTCGGCCACCGCGGAGATGCGCGGGACCAGCCGCAGGCCGAGCATGCCGCCGGTGAGCAGGGCCAGCGCGGGACCGGAGATGATCAGCGGGTCGATGCCGAGCCCGCCGCCCGCGGTCGTGGTGACCGGCGCGCCGTAGTGCTGCAGCTGCCAGATCGCGAGGCCGGCCACGACCAGCAGCGCCACGTCGGCGCCCGCGCGCTCGATCAGCCCGCGCCCGCCGCCGCGCCCGCGCGCCGACTGCTCCTCCACGTACGTGCGCCGCGCGCCGGCCAGCGCGGGCAGCACCAGCAGCACCGCCGAGGCCAGGGCCACGGCCACCGACACCAGGAACGTGCCCAGGCCGACCGAGGGGTCGAGCCGCACGCCGGACGCCTTGATCCAGGGAAGCCGGCTCACCAGCCCGAGCAGCGGCGGCCCGAGCAACGGCGCGACGACCGCGCACGGGACCGCGACCAGCATCGCCTCGCCCCCGGCCAGCGCGGCCAGCCGCATCGTGCCCGCGCCGCGCGAGCGCAGCAGCGCCACCTCCATGCGCCGGTGGTCGGCCAGCAGCCGGGCGGTGAGCATCAGCGCGTACGCCGCCAGCAGCAGCAACTGCAGCACCGGGATCAGCATGGTCGAACGGGCCACCAGCGAGGCGGTGTCGAGCTGGGTGAGCATCTCGGGCAGGCGGCTGGTGGTCACGCATCTCGGGCAGTCGCCGGCCTTCAGGTGCGCGCCCACCTCGCCGACCGCCACGGCCAGCGGGCGGAGCTGGGCCGGCGTCAGCGAGCGCAGGTCGGGCTCGGCGGTCCAGGTGGCGTTCACGTTGGTGGCGAAGCGGGCGATGAACGTCTCGCGCGAGACCATCAACGGCCCGTACGTGGTGAAGTCGCCGCGCTCGACGCCTCTGCTGAGCAGTTGCTCCCCGGTCCAGCGCTCGCCGAAGGGGTCGTCCAGCTGGAACACGCCGGTGATGCGCACCTGGACGGGCTCCGGCGACAACCGCCCCACGGTGGTCAGCTCCTGGCCGACCTTGAACCCGGCCGCCGAGGCCGCCGACAGCGAGACCGCCGCCTCCACCCGGCCGTCGGCGGGCTTGGGCCACGCGCCGGAGACGAGCTTGGCGTGCTGGTCGAGGCCGTCGTAGCTGCCGAACCTGAGCAGCTCGGGCCGCTCCTGCTTCTCCTGGCCGGGCATGGCGTAGGAGTCGGAGCGGAAGCTCGTGGTGAGCGCCGGCGCCTTGGTGTAGGCCTTGGCCAGCTCGGCGCGTACCGCGCGGTCGTAGACGGGGAACGTCTTGTCGGTGACCGGCGCGCTGATCGTCGCGGACGTCTGGCGCAGGGACGCGGTCTCCATCGTCCTGCGCACACCGGCGTCGGCGATGGAGGAGGCGTACATGGTGAGCGCCACCAGCGTGGTGGTGGCCAGCAGGATCGAGCCGAACGCGGCCAGGAGGAGCAAAGGCTCGCTGAACGCCCGTTTGACGACCAACGGCCCCCGCATGTGTCCCCCTTCGTCCGTTTAGTGAACCCTCACGGAGAGGGCGGACGAGAGGCAAGGTGATCTTGTCAAGGGATGCTCAGCCGATACCCGGCGGCGATGCCGATGTGATATCGAAACTGTGACAAGAAGTGCACAAAACCAAGAACGCCGCACCCCATGGAGGAGTGCGGCGTCAGCGCTCGCCCGGCTGTCGCCGGGCGGCCAGAGCTTACTTGGCGGCCAGGGCGGCAGCCTGCTTGGCGATCGCCGACTTGCGGTTGGCGGCCTGGTTCTTGTGGATGACGCCCTTGCTGACGGCCTTGTCGAGCTGGCGGGCGGCGACGCGCTGCAGCGCCGCGGCCTGCTCGACGTCGCCCTGCTCGGCGGCCTCGCGGAACTTGCGGACGGCCGTCTTCAGAGAGGACTTGACCGCCTTGTTGCGCAGACGCGCCTTCTCGTTCTGCTTGTTGCGCTTGATCTGGGACTTGATGTTCGCCACGAAGAAGCCTCGGTGAAAGTCTAAGGATGGATGGGGCGCGCGGGCTCGATGAGAGGGCGCGCCACACGCAAGTGAACAGGGTACCAATAACCCAGGTGGCTGCTCAAATCAACGCACCAGGTGTTCTCAGTTTAGGCCAGCCAGCGGGTCATGTACTCCTTCCAGTCCTCTTCGGTGGCGGCGAAGTCGACGTACAGGGCCAGGCCGAAGCGCTCGCGGCGGCCGTGGCCGGACAGCGCCAGCCGGGCGCCCTCGGCGGCCATCGCCACGCTCTCGGCGGCGTCCAGCCAGGGCAGGCCGTGGTCGTGGTAGGCGGGGGCGCCGACGAACAGGGACTTGCCGTCCGGGACGAGGTCGAGGGCGAGCGCGGCCTGCCTTGCCACGTAGCCGCCGTAGAGGGACTGTGTGGGGGCGCCCGAGTCGTACGTCATGATCGCGACCTGGTCCACCCGGTTCACGACCTTCTGGAAGTAGCCCTGCGACCAGTATTTGTCGTGGCCCAGGACGAGCCTGCCCGCCGGGCGCATGAGGGGATAGGGCTCGATCTGCGGGGTCGAGGTGGACAGCAGCTTCGTGTACGTCCTCGTCCGGTCCAGGAGGTCGAGGAACTCGTCGTCGCCGTCGCCGATCGGCTCGAAGTTGTAGTGGACGCCGTCGTAGCCCGCCTTCATGATTGCGGCCACGCCGGCCAGGACGTTCGCGCGGGACGCGGCGTCGTCGAGGTCGAGGCCGTTCTCGACGGACTGGCCCAGCCAGGCGGAGACGCGGACGCCGGGCAGGTGCCGATGCATCCATGTCACGAAATCTGCGGCCTTGGGGTGCTTGGCGGGGTCAAGGCGGCCGTCCCACTCGAACGGGCCGGAATGGACGTACACGTCCTTGATGCCGGTGGCGCGAAGGCGTCCGGCCAACTGCTCCACGTCCTGCTCCGTACGGCGGCCGTCGACCCAGGCGTGGCCGAGCCAGAGGGCGTCGTTGCCGGTGCTCTTCGCCCAGGCCGCCGGGGCACCGGTAAACTGGAGACGGAGCGCGACGGCGAGCAGGCCGGCCAGCGCCACCACGACGGCCAAGGCCAGCGCGACCAGGCGCAGGCCGCGGCGGATGACGGTCCGGATAATCATCTGGGCATGTCACCATGAAAGACGCTTGACCTCAACCCTGTCGAAACGGACTTCGGTGCGCACTCAGCCTGGCCAGACCGACCCCGCGTTGATCCGCAACTTCTGCATCATCGCGCACATCGACCACGGCAAGTCGACCCTTGCCGACCGGATGCTGCAGATCACCGGCGTGGTCGACGAACGCTCCATGCGCGCGCAATACCTCGACAGGATGGACATCGAGCGCGAGCGCGGCATCACGATCAAGTCGCAGGCCGTGCGGCTGCCCTGGGACGGCCACGTCCTCAACATGATCGACACCCCCGGGCACGTCGACTTCACCTACGAGGTGTCCCGGTCGCTGCAGGCGTGCGAGGGCGCGATCCTGCTGGTCGACGCCGCGCAGGGCATCGAGGCGCAGACCCTGGCCAACCTCTACCTGGCCATGAACGCCGACCTGCACATCATCCCGGTGCTCAACAAGATCGACCTGCCCGCGGCCCAGCCGGAGAAGTTCGCCGAGGAGCTGGCCGGCCTGATCGGCTGCGACCCCTCCGACGTGCTCAAGGTGTCGGGCAAGACCGGCGTGGGCGTGCGCGAGCTGCTCGACCACGTGGTGGCGACCGTGCCGGCGCCCGTGGGCCAGGCCGACGCCGCCGCGCGGGCGCTCATCTTCGACTCCGTCTACGACACCTACCGCGGCGTCGTGACGTACGTCAGGGTCATCGACGGCCATCTGAGCAAGCGCGAGCGCATCCTCATGATGTCCACCAACGCCACCCACGAGACGCTGGAGATCGGCGTCATCTCGCCCGAGCCCAAGCCCGCCGAGCGCGGCCTCGGCGTCGGCGAGGTGGGCTACCTGATCACCGGCGTGAAGGACGTGCGCCAGTCGCGCGTGGGTGACACCGTCACCTCCTCGGTCAAGCCCGCCAAGGAGATGCTGGCCGGCTACGAGCACCCCAAGCCGATGGTGTTCTCCGGGCTCTACCCGATCGACGGCGACGAGTACCCCGAGCTGCGCGAGGCGCTCGACAAGCTCCAGCTCAACGACGCCGCGCTGGTCTACGAGCCGGAGACCTCGGCGGCGCTCGGCTTCGGATTCCGCGTCGGCTTCCTCGGGCTGCTGCACATGGAGATCGTGCGCGAGCGCCTGGAGCGCGAGTTCGGCCTGTCGCTGATCTCCACCGCGCCCAACGTGGTCTACCGACTGGTCATGGAGGACGGCAAGGAGCTCACGGTCACCAACCCGTCCGAGTTCCCGACGGGCGGCAAGATCGCGCAGGTCTTCGAGCCGGTCACCAAGTCCACGATCCTGGCGCCGGCCGAGTTCATCGGCGCGATCATGGAGATCTGCCAGGGGCGGCGCGGCCAGCTCCTCGGCATGGACTACCTGTCCGAGGACCGCGTCGAGATCCGCTACACGCTGCCGCTCGGCGAGATCATCTTCGACTTCTTCGACCAGCTCAAGTCGCGCACCCGCGGCTACGCCTCGCTCGACTACGAGCCCGCCGGCGAGCAGGAGGCCGAGCTGGTCAAGGTGGACATCCTGCTGCAGGGCGAGGCCGTCGACGCCTTCAGCGCGATCGTCCACAAGGACAAGGCCTACACCTACGGCGTCGACATGGCCAAGAAGCTGCGCGAGCTGATCCCGCGGCAGCAGTTCGAGGTGCCGATCCAGGCCGCCATCGGCGCCCGGGTCATCGCCCGCGAGAACATCCGGGCCATCCGCAAGGACGTCCTGGCCAAGTGCTACGGCGGTGACATCTCCCGTAAGCGCAAGCTGCTGGAGAAGCAGAAGGAAGGCAAGAAGCGGATGAAGATGGTCGGCCGCGTCGAGGTGCCCCAGGAGGCCTTCGTCGCCGCGCTGTCCACCGACTCCAGCGCCGCCGACAAGACCAAGAAGTAGCCGCTACAGGCCCAGCACGGCGGGCGTTCGCGCGAGCGCCCGCCAGTGCCGGCCGGGGTCGGGGAGCAGGCGGCGGGCCCGCAGGTCCATCAGCCCGCCGACGCCGGTCAGCTCGGCGGCCGGCTCGCCGTCCGTGCCCCTGAACTCCTGCCTGATCCTGAACGTCTTCCCCTCGCCCCACTCGAACGCGCAGGTCACCTCCACCTCGTCACCGGCGCGCAGCTCGCGGTGGAAGCGGATGGTGTTCTCCAGAGTCACCGGGCCGACGCCGGCCTCCCGCAGGTCGTCGATCGAGATGCCGGCCGCGCGCAGGCACTCCCAGCGGGCGTGGTCGCCGTACTGGTGGTAGACCACGTTATTGAGGTGGCCCTGGGTGTCGAGCTCGTAGCCGCGTACGGCGATGCGTACCGAGAAGGTCATGATCGTTCCTCCAGCCAGGCGTGCGATTTGGCGGTGAGGTAGCGCAGGCCGTCGTCGCCGAGCTCCACCCAGTCGCCGCGGGTCCAGCCGCCGGTGGTCTGCGGGGCGAAGCCGTGCCGCTGGAACAGCGCCGACGCCTCCTTCTGGGTGAGGCCGCGGCGCCCCCACTCCGCGATGACCCGGGCCGTGCGCTCGGCCTCGCCCAGCTCCTCCTCGCCCAGCGCGGCGGCCAGCTCCTCCAGGCCGCGCGCCATCAGACGCAGCGAGGCCTGCACGCGGGCGATGTCCATCGGCGCTCCCAAATCGCTATTCGATTGCTATCGATAGCCTAGCGATGGAAGCGGCTACCCTGAAAGGGTGGAAGTGGTGCGAACGGAGCGAATGGTCCTCTCCCGGGTGTGCCCGGAGGACCTCGAAGCCGTGCACGAGATCCACTCCGACCCGCGGACGAACGTCTACAGCTCCGCCGGGCCCACCGTCGATCTGGAGGCCAGCCGGGCCATGCTCGACCTGTGGCTGGCCGACTGGGCCGAACGGGGGATCGGCTACTGGGCCGCCCGGCTGACCGGGGGGTCGCAGGTGCTGGGCATCGGCGGCCTGCGGCACGCGGCCCTGGACGGCGAGGACGTGCTCCACCTGTACTACCGTTTCCGCCCCACGGCCTGGGGCCACGGGTACGCGGTCGAGCTCGCCAGGGCGGCCCTGCGCGTCGGGCGCGGCCTCGGCACCGTGGTGGCCCTGATCGGGGACGACAACGAGCCGTCCCGCCGGGTGGCGGAGAAGGCGGGCCTGCACAGGGAGCGCACGATCCCGTACGGCGGCGTGCCGAGCGACCTCTACGTCGCCTGACTCCTCAGGGGCGGGTACGCCGGCCCGGACGGGGCCTCACCAGGACGCCCGCCAGCGCCACCAGGCCCGCCACCGCCTGGGCCGCCAGGAACGCGCCCGGCGCGACAGGCCCGGTGGCCAGCGCGACCACCGCGGGCAGGCAGCCGAGCAGCGCCAGGTCGGCGCCCGTCGCCGCCCACAACACCGGGCCGGTCGGGACCGCGCCGCCGGGGGTGTCGATGACCGGCATCGAATGGTCGACCGGCCCCCTCCTGGCCATCCGCAGCGCGCCGGCCGCGAGCGCGGGCCCGATGAGCAGCCCGAACAACCACGTACCGGACGGAAGGCCGCCCACAGTCGCGACACCGGCCAGGGCCAGGGCCGCCCATGCGCCGCCCAGCAGGCCGGGCAGCAGCGCCCGTGCCGCCAGCGCCGGACGCCGGCCCACGCCGGTCAGCCGGGCCAGGGCGGGGTTGTCGGCGTCCCGGCGCGCGCCGGACGTACCGGACGCCGCCACCGTCAGTGCCCCGCCGAGCACGGCCAGCCCGAGAGCCGCCGGAGCGGCGCCCGCCTGGGCGAACACGGCGGGCAACGCCGCGCTCGCGGCCGTGGCCGCCAGCCGCCAGGGCCGGCGGCCGAGCCGCACCCAGTCCTGCCAGGCCAGCGCGAGCGGCGCGGGCAGCCCCGGCCACGGCCGTGAGGCGAGCTTCCTGGCCCGCCAGTGGTTGTCCTCGGCGATCCAGCTCAGTGCGCCGGGATCGAGGGTGACGGCGGCGTTGGTGACGTGCCCGGCCCGGGTGGAGGCGGTCAGCAGCAGGCGGGTGGGGATGGCGGCCAGCGAGCTCCACGCCCGGCGGGCCAGGACGGCGGCGAGCGCCGCCATGGCCGACGCCGTGGCGGCGAGCACGGGCGGCGGCGCGTTCGCGGCGGCCACGAGCGCCGTACGGGCCTGGCCGCTGACGGCGACCACGGCCAGCACCAGGAGCGCGACCAGCACGCCGGTCAGCCAGAGGTGCCAGGTCGGGGAGGACTGGGCGAGCATCGCCAGCGCCATGCCCGCCACGCTCGCCGCCGTCGCCAGCGCCAGCGCCGCCAGCAGTCGCCACACCAGCGCGCCGGGCGCGCCGAGCGCCGCCAGCAGCGCGAGCCCGAGCAGCAACCCCGCCACCAGCGCGACGAACATGAGCACCCGCCCGGTACGCCCGAGCAGCCGCCGCCGGTCCAGCGGCGAGGTCAGCAACCAGGACGCCTCAGCCGCGGGCACCATCACCGGCCCGGCCACCCGAGCCAGCGCCAGGCAGCCCGCGAACCCCAGCAGCACCAGGGCGACGCCCGCGCCCATCCGCCCCGGCTCGACCGTCCCGCCCAGACCGGACACCACGGATGACAGCGGCTGCCCGACGACGGCGAGCAGCACGCACAGGCCGAACAGGCTGACGTAACGATCGACCAGCCCCGCGGGGGCCCGCCCGCGCGCCCGGACGAACGCCCGCACCGACCGCACGCTCACCTCGCCCGCGCTCACCTCGCCCGCGCTCACCTCGCCCGCGCTCACCGCCCGGCCGCCTTCCCCGTCAGGCCGGTCTCCCGGGCGACGGCGTCGTGGCCGCTCATGCGGGCACCCCCGCGGGGGAGACCCGGCGGGCGGCGCCCGCGAGGGTCTGGTCGTGGGTGGCCATCACCACGGTGCCGCCCTCGTCGGCGTACTCCGCCAGGAGTTCGCCGAGCCGGACGCGGAAGGCCACGTCGAGGCCGCGTTCGGGCTCGTCGAGCAGCAGCAGCGTGCTCGGCCTGAGCAGCGTGGCGGCCAGGCAGAGGCGCTGGCGCTGGCCGGTGGACAGGTTGAGCGGCGGCGCGTCGGCCCGTTCGGTCAGCGCGAACTCCGCCAGCGCCGAATCCACCGTCATGCGTGCCTCGGCGTACACGGCGCCCATGAGTTCCAGGTGCTCGCGCGCCGTCAGCCCCGGGTACCAGGCGGGCTCGTCGCCGAGCAGCGCCACCCGGCGCCAGAAGGGCGCGTCGTCGGCGGGCTCGGCGCCGAACACGCGGACCTCGCCGGAGGTGGCGGGCTGGAGGCCGGCCAGGCAGCGCAGCAACGTGGACTTGCCCGAGCCGTTGGGCCCGACGACCGCCACTACCTCACCCGGCTCGACGGCCAGGTCGAGGCCCCGGAGCACCGGATTGCCCCCGAGCTCGACGGACAGGTCCGCGACTTCGATGATCAAACCGCTCACCGTTCGAGCGTAGCCACCCCGCCGGCCGCCCGCGTGACCGGCCTCCGGGGCCTTTCCGCGGCCTTGCCGAGAGCGGGAGGGCCGATTCTGTCGGTGCCGGTCGCTACCTTTGCTGTTCCCGAACACCAGTGCTACTGGAGGGTGACGTGATTGCTTCTGAGCGATTCGAGCGTGCCGCTGTGCTGGGCGTGGCCGTGGCGGAGGAGACCCGGCGGCTGCTGCGGCTTCACCTGAGACCCGCCGAGGTGGGCGGCGACGGCAGAGTGGTGGTCGACGTGCCCTATCCCGACGCGGCGGTGGTGGCGGCGCTGCTCGACGTCGCGGCCGAGTGTTTCGGCGAACGCGGCGGCTCGGTCGAGGAGACCAGGCAGGCGGCCCTGGAGACCCTGTTACAGCTGGCCGAGTTCGACGCCGACTCCCAGCTCGCCCGGGTGGCGCCGGAGCCGGGCGACAGGCGCGGGTGACGGCTCGGCGAACAGGCCGAATGGGCACATATCCGTTCTTCGGCGTCGATGGGCTGAGAAAAGCGGAAAAATCGGTGCGTCACGTGCCCGTCCGTCCGCTACCGTCGCGGCATGCGCATCCTCTCCGTCAACGTCGGGCTGTCGTCCGACGCGGAATGGGCCGGCAAGCTCGGCCGTACGGCGATCGACAAGCGGCCCGTGCCCCACCGGGTGGCGGTGCTGCGCAACGGCCTGGCCGGCGACGAGCGGGCCGACACGCCCAACCACGGCGCCCCCACCCACGCCGTCTACGCCTACGCCCGCGAAGACTACGACTGGTGGCAGGGCGAGCTGGGCCGCGACCTGCGCGACGGCCGTTTCGGGGAGAACCTGACCACCGCCGGCCTCGACGTCAACGGCGCCCTGGTGGGCGAGCGGTGGCGCGTCGGCAGCGCCCTGCTGGAGGTGACCGGCCCGCGCACCCCCTGCGTGGTGTTCCGCAACTGGATGGACGAGCCGGGCTGGCTCAAGCGCTTCACGCGGGCCGCGCGGCCGGGCGCCTACCTGGCCGTGGTGGAGCCGGGCGAGCTGGGCGCGGGCGACGAGGTGGAGATCGTCTCGCGCCCGGAGACCGGCATGACCGTGGCGGACGCCTTCAGCGCCCGCCACGGCGACGCCGACGCGCTGGCCCGGGTGCTCGCGGTCCCCGGTCACGACCCGCAGTGGGACGAGATGGCCGCGCGGGCGGGCCGGGCGGGCGGCCAGCGACCGTCCACCGGCCGGGCGCCCGTCTAGCGCAGGACGGCGTACAGGGCCGAGGTGAGGGAGGCGCGGGCGTCGTCCTGGTCGATCGACCACATCATCGAGCCGCCCAGCCCCTTGAGCCGGATGTAGGCCGCCTTCTGCAGCAGCGACGCCGGGTCGTCGTAGGACCAGAACTCGTTGCCGTCGTACAGCCACATCGCGCCGGTGCGCAGGTCCCGGTAGCGCTTGCCGGGCTTGGCCGCCAGGTCCTTGTAGTCCTCGCTGCCCGGCCCCCACTTGCCGGCGGCCGGTCCGGTCGCGGGCTGCCAGAGGCCGTCGCCGCCGCCGGTCACGCCGGTCCAGCCCTGCCCGTACGCGGGCACGCCCACGACGATCTTGCGGCCGGGCGCGCCGCGCGACAGGTAGTCGCGGACGGTCTGGTCCACGCTGTACCTGACGGGGTTGGGGTCGCGGCGGTCGTTGAACAGGTTCCCGTTGTGCCCGGTCCGCGATTCCCACGTGCCGTGCAGGTCGTACCCCTGGACGGTGGCGAAGTCGAGCGACCGGAACACGCGGCGCACCTCGAACCCGGCGTCGATCTTCGCGGCGGCGGCCGGGAGGAAGGCCGTGAGCTGGGAGCTCGCCGAGAAGGCCCGGAGCTGGGCGCGCAGTTCCTCGACGAAGAGGGTGAAGTTCCGCCGGTCCTCCGGCCTGATCACGTTCCCGTCGTTGCCCGCCGAGCCCGGCCACTCCCAGTCCAGGTCGACGCCGTCGAACACGCCGGCGCCCGCGCCCGGCTCCAGGCCCGGCAGGTTGCCGCGCAGCCACAGGTCCACGCACGACCGGGCCAGCGCGGACCGCGACTCGGCGGTGAGCACGGCGTCGGAGAAGTACTTGGACCCGGTCCAGCCGCCGAGCGAGATCAGCACCTTGAGTCCGGGGTGCTTGGCCTTGAGCTTGCGCAGCTGGTTGAGGTTGCCGTTGAGCGCCTGGCCCGGCTGGTCGGCGACGCCGTCCACGCTCTGCTCGGCCGGCACCGGGCGCTGCCAGTCGGCCCAGGGGTCGGCCGAGTAGCAGGAGCCCTCGGCGTTGACGAAGCCGAAGGCGTAGTTGAGGTGGGTGAGCTTGGCGGCGGCGCCGCTGGTGTCCACGTCCTTGACGTGGTAGTCGCGCCCGTACACGCCCCACTGGATGAAGTAGGCGACCCGCTTGAATCCGGGATGGGCCTCGGCGGGCGCGGACACCGCCGTGAGCCCGAGTAAGAGCGAGAGTGCGAGGAGGATCTTCTTCACGGGCGCTCCTGGGGGGGAACTTATAAGAAACTTTCCTATAAGTTGACGCGATCGTAGAACCGTCACCCCGTGCCGTCAACGACGCGCGCCACCTCCTCGGCGCTGGAGAACAGCCGCCACGCGCGCGCCGGGTCGCCGAACAGCGACAGCACCAGATCGGCCACCTCCTGCCTGGTCGCGGCGGCGGAGAGCAGGGTCAGGACGTGCTCCGCCGGAGGCCGCAGGAAGGCGTTCGTCCACGCGACGACCGGCTCGGCCGCCACCCACATGCGCCGGGCCGTCTCCCGCGCGAACGCCGCGTCGTACGGCCCGCCCGCCGCGATGGCGTCGGCCGCGATCCAGGCGCAGGCCGAGCCCAGGTTCGCGCCCTGCCCGGTGATCGGGTCGTTGGTGACCCAGGCGTCGCCGATCGCCAGCGCCACGCCGCCGCCGGGCAACTCGGCCACCGCCTCGCGGACGACCGGCGTGATCGCGCCCTGCAGCAGGTCCTCCGGCCCGAGCAGCTCGAACGCGGCCGGATCGAGCTGCTCGGCCAGTCGCGGCGCGTGCTCGGGCAGCAGGGCGAGCAGCGTCTTGCAGAACTCGTCGGCGGGCACCCGGGCCAGCACGTCGAGCGGCCCGCCGGGGATCGCCTCGACCAGGACGCCGCCCCGCACGCCCGACCGCGTCATCATCGCCATGCACAGGATCTCGCCGCAGTCGGGCGAGATGTTGAAGCCGAAGGCCGGCCCCGGATCGAACCCGTGGAACAGCCCGGCGGCCAGGATCCGCTGCGGCTCCTCGTACGGAGACCACGCCGGAACGCGCGGGAACAGCTCGCGCACCGAGCGCCGCCCGGTGGCCACCACCATCAGGTCGTGCCCGCGCGACCAGCGGGCGACCTGGCCCGCGTCCGGGGGGAGGGGATCGACGACCAGGTGGCCGCCCCTGCTCGTGTAGTCGTCCATGAGTGCCGGCAGCAGCGCCCGGAAGTCGACCCCGTGGAACGGCTCCGTCACGCGGCCGGTGAACTCCAGCGGCGGATCGCCCTTGATCGAGAGGCTGCCGCTGACCAGCAGGCAGCCCGGGTCGAGGAAGTGCAGGCTGCCCAGCTCCCGCTCGCGGTCCTGCGCGCGGCCCATCCTGCCGACCGTGTTCGGCAGCCGCCCGCGGCCCAGGTCGGCCGCGTCGCCCTCGCTGTA
Source organism: Nonomuraea sp. NPDC005730 (assembly GCF_040630865.1). NCBI lineage: Bacteria > Bacillati > Actinomycetota > Actinomycetes > Streptosporangiales > Streptosporangiaceae > Nonomuraea > Nonomuraea sp. NPDC005730. Next base: position 16,418 of record NZ_JBEXYK010000046.1, on the reverse strand, counting down.
GAGCGTGGTCGCGACGCCGAGTTGCTGCAGTCGCAGGGCCAGCGTCAGCCCGGAGATCCCCGCGCCCACGATTCCGACGCCCGTCATGTGCCGCCTCCTTCGATGGCTCGGAGCACACCCGTGAGCAGGCACACTGGATGACGTGCCATCCACCCTGCCCGACGGCGATCCGGCGCCCGCCTCCGGCGAGCTGCCCGACAGCGCGCTGCGCGGGCTCGGCGAGCGCCCGTTCGGCTTCTACGTGCACGTGCCCTTCTGCGTCACCCGCTGCGGCTACTGCGATTTCAACACCTACACGGCCGCCGAGCTAGGGCCCGGTGCCTCCCATCGCGACTACGCCGACACGGTCGTGGCGGAGGTGCGCCTGGCCCGGCGCGTGCTCGGCGACGCCGACCTGCCCGTGGAGACGGTGTTCTTCGGCGGCGGCACGCCCACGCTGCTGCCTCCCGAGGACCTGGCGCGCGTCCTGGCCGCCATCGACGCCGAGTTCGGGCTGCGGCCGGGGGCGGAGGTCACCACCGAGGCCAACCCCGAGTCCGTCGACCCCGCCTACCTCGACAAACTCCGTCAGGGCGGCTTCAACCGGGTCAGCTTCGGCATGCAGAGCGCGCGTGAGCACGTGTTGCAGGTGCTCGACCGCAGGCACACTCCGGGCCGTCCGGCGCGGGCCGTCAAGGAGGCGCGGGCGGCCGGGTTCGAGCACGTCAACCTCGACCTGATCTACAGCACGCCGGGGGAGTCCGACGACGACTGGCGGGCCTCGCTGGCCGCCGCGATCGAGGCCGGGCCCGACCACGTGTCGGCGTACTCGCTGATCGTGGAGGAGGGCACCAGGCTCGCGGCCCGGATCCGGCGCGGCGAGCTGCCGATGCCCGACGACGACGTCGCCGCCGACCGCTACCTGATCGCCGAGAAGATGCTGACCGAGGCCGGTTTCGGCTGGTACGAGGTGTCCAACTGGGCGACCTCCGAGCAGGCCCGCTGCCGGCACAACCTGCTCTACTGGACCGGCGGCGACTGGTGGGCCGCCGGCCCCGGCGCCCACAGCCACGTCGGCGGCACCCGCTGGTGGAACGTCAAGCATCCGGCCGCCTACGCCCAGCGCCTGGCGGCGGGCGCCTCGCCCGCACACGCGCGCGAGGTGCTCACCGGCGACGACCGGGCCGCCGAGCGGCTGATGCTGGAGCTGCGGCTGGTCTCCGGCTACCCGCTCGCCGAGGTCGCCCCCGGCGCGCGCACGTCCGTGGCGAGCGCGCTGGCGCGCGGGCTGCTGGAGCCCGAGCCGTTCAGGGCGGGCCGGATGGTGCTCACCCTCAAGGGGCGGCTGCTGGCCGACGCCCTGATCACCGAGCTCATGTGATCAGGCGGATGGCGAACGGGTAGCGGTAGTTCTCGCCCCGGTTGGTGGCGATGGCCGCCTGCACGTGGAAGATCAGCGACACGATCCACACGATCGGGAACAGCAGCAGGCCGACCAGCACGATCGTCAGCACGCTCGCCACCAGGTAGCCGATGAACATCGTGATCTGGAAGTTCAGGGCCTCGGCGGCCTGGTCCCTGACGTAGGGGGACTCGTCCTTCTTCATCAGGTAGATGATCAGCGGGCCGATCCAGGAGACCAGCAGGCCCAGCAGGTGGGAGAGCATGGCCATCGTGGTGTCGTCGCTGCCGCGGCGCGGGCCGAACCTGCCGGGCACGTACGGCCCGGCGGGGTAGCCGTAGCCCGGCTGCTGCCCGTAGCCCGGGGCCTGGCCGTGGCCGGGGGGCTGGCCGTAGCCCGGCGGCGGGGGCACGTATCGGGGCGGCGAGGACATGGGGCCGGGCTGGCTCGGCGGCTGCCGTCCGTAGTCGGGCTGGGAGCCCGGCTGCTGGCCGTAGCCGAGCTGTGGGCCCGAGCCCTGGTCACGGGGTACGTCGGAAGGCGGGACGTCGGGGGTGGAGTCGTCGGGCGGCGGGTCCTGGCTCATGATGCCTCCGTAACGAAGTCGATCAGTTCCTCGACCCGGCCGAGCAGCTCCGGCTCCAGGTCGGTGTAGGACGAGACGGCGCCCAGAATGCGCCGCCAGGCGTCCGCTGGCTCCATGCGCCAGCCCAGTGCGGCGAGCACGCCCTCCTTCCACGGCACCCCGCGCGGCACGTCGGGCCAGCCCGGGATGCGCAGCACGGACGGTTTGACGGCCTGCCAGATGTCGATGTACGGATGACCCACGACGAGCACGTGCGGCGAGGTGATCCGGGCCGCGATCCGGCTCTCCTTCGACCCCGGCACCAGATGGTCGACCAGCACGCCCAGCCTGCGGCCCGGCTCGGGGGCGAACTCGGCCACGATGGCGGGCAGGTCGTCGACGCCCTCCAGGTACTCGACCACGACCCCCTCGACGCGCAGGTCGTGGCCCCAGATCTTCTCCACGAGCGCGGCGTCGTGCACGCCCTCGACGTAGATCCGGCTCTCCTTGGCGACCCGGGCCCGCAGCCCCTCCACGGCGATGGACCCGGACGCGCTGCGCCTGGGCCCCGCCGGGGCCGCGGCCGCCGGGCGCACCAGCGTCACGGCCCTGCCCTCCAGCAGGAACGCGGCCGGCGCCAGCGGGAACAGACGGCGTTTGCCGAACCGGTCCTCAAGGGTGACGGCCTCCTTGTCGCAGGCCACCACGGCGCCGCAGAAGCCGCTGTCGGCGTCCTCCACGACCAGGTCGAGTTCGGCGGGCACCTTCGGGATCTTGCCCTTGCCCGGCCGCCGCCAATTGCCCGCCAGCACATCACCCTCGTACACACGGGGACCGTAGCAAATCACCCGCTGACCGCAAGGCGCTTACGCGCGCCGCTGCGCCGTACGAGGATGACGACGGTGCCGATGATGCCGATGAGCAGGCCGGCGCCGGGGAACAGGAACAGCGCCGCGACCCCGCCGAACACGCCGCCCGCCGCGGAGAGCACGTCACGGCCCACGCCGAAGCGGGCCGACGACTCCTCCTGCGTGGCGCAGGTCAGCTGGTAGTCGCCCTTGGCGGGGGCGTTGACGGCGAGGATCTCCTGCCAGGTGGTCCCGCCGGCGCTGAGCGTCTGGGTGCCGGAGACCTTGACCAGCCTGGCCTGGGCCGGGCCGCCGGAGATCTCGCACTGGTAGTTGACCCGCGTGTCGGTGGCGATGTAGACGGCCGGGCGCTTGGCGGGGTCGATCGCGACCTTCACGCTTTCGCCCGCCGCGAACGTGGTCGTCGGGGCCATGTCCGTGACGCTGCTCAGCACGCCACCGGCGAACACGACCACGCCCACGACGCCCAGCACGACGGCGACGGCCCACACGAGGGCGATCCACCACAGGCGCGGCTTGATCGCCTTGCCGTCGATCCTGGCCGGGAACTGCGGCTGCTGACCGTACTGGTTGTGGGGGCCGTACTGGTCGGGCTGGCCGTACTGGCCGGGCTGGGCGTACTGGTTCTGCTGGCCGTACTGGGGCGGGGGGCCGTACTGGGCGGGTGGCTGTTGTTGCTGGTAGGGCGGCTGGCCGTGCTGCTGGGGCTGGTACGGCTGCTGACCGTACTGGTTCGGCTGACCGTAGTAGGGACCCTGCCCCTGGGGCGGTCCGTACTGCGGGGGCTGGGAATTGTCGGTCATGCGGCAAGTGTGAGGCCTGTCGCTTGTAAGTCGCTAGCAACAGGATGGGACCTGGTGTTATCGCACCTTGTGGGCGAGAGCCGTACACTTGGCACTCGGGAACACGGAGTGCTAGACCTGTCGTTTCCCTGTTAGGCAGAGGCAGGAGGTGAGCACGTGCTCGACGATCGGAAGCTTGCGGTGCTCCGCGCCATTGTCGAAGACTACGTGTCCACCAACGAACCGGTGGGCTCCAAGGCGCTCGCGGAGCGCCACAACCTCAAGGTCTCCCCGGCAACGGTCAGGAACGACATGGCCGCTCTGGAGGAGGAGGGCTACATCACCCAGCCGCACACCAGTGCGGGCCGCGTGCCGACGGACAAGGGCTACCGCCTGTTCGTCGACCGGCTCTCGCAGGTCAAGCCCCTGTCGGGGGCCGAGCGGCGGGCGATCGAGACCTTCCTCGCCGGCGCGGTCGACCTCGACGACGTGGTCTTCCGCACCGTGCGGCTGCTCGCGCAGCTCACCAGGCAGGTCGCGGTCGTGCAGTACCCGACGCTGACCCGTTCCACGGTCAGGCACGTCGAGCTGGTCCCGCTCCACGACCGGCGGGTCATGCTCGTGCTGATCACCAACACCGGGCGCGTCGAGCAGCGCGTGATCGAGCTGCCCGAGGTGGTGGAGGACGACCGCATCGCCCATCTGCGCGCGGTGCTCAACTCCTGCCTCGACGGCTGCGGGCTGGGCAACGTCCCCGAGCTGGTCGCCGACCTGCCCGAGCGGCTGCCCGCCGAGGACCGGCCCGCCGTGGCCACGATCCTGTCGGTGCTGCTCGAAACCCTCGTCGAACGCCATGACGAGAAGATCGTGTTCGCCGGCGCGGCCAATCTCGCGGGCGCCGACTTCGCCACCGGCCTGCGCGACGTGCTGGAGGCGCTGGAGGAGCAGGTCGTGCTCATGCGGTTGCTCGGCGAGACTTCCACAGACACCCCGTCCGCGCTCACCGTGCGCATCGGCTCGGAAAACCCCTACCTTCGCGGCACGTCCATCGTCGCAACCGGATACGGTTCTGGCGACAACCAACTGGCCCGGCTCGGCGTGCTGGGTCCCACGAGGATGGACTACCCCGTGACGATGGGCGCCGTACGCGCGGTGGCACGCTACGTCAGCCAGATCCTGGCTGCATCTTAAGAGGTCGATAAGTGGCAAACAGCGACTACTACGCCACCCTCGGGGTGCGCCGTGACGCCAGTCAGGACGAGGTCAAGAAGGCCTACCGCCGCCTCGCCCGCGAGCTGCACCCCGACGTGAACCCCGATCCTGAGACCCAGGAGCGGTTCAAGGAGATCACGCAGGCCTACGAGGTGCTGTCCGACCCGAACAAGCGCCAGATGTACGACCTGGGCGGCGACCCCTTCGGTGGCGGCGCGGGTGCGGGCGCGGGCGCCGGCGGCTTCGGCGCGGGTTTCCCCTTCAGCGACATCATGGACGCCTTCTTCGGCACCGCGGGCGGCACCCGCGGGCCGCGCTCGCGCGCCAGGAGGGGCCGCAACGCCACCATCAGGGTCGAGCTCGACCTGCGCGAGACGGCGTTCGGCACCACCCGCGAGCTGGTCGTGGACACCGCCGTGCTGTGCGAGGTGTGCCACGGCGCCGGCGCGGCCCCCGGCACCCACCCCGACGCCTGCGACATGTGCAACGGGCGCGGCGAGATCTCCCAGGTCACCCGCTCGTTCCTGGGCCAGGTCATGACCTCGCGGCCGTGCCCCCAGTGCGGCGGCTTCGGCAGCATCATCCGCCACCCCTGCCAGGAGTGCTCGGGCGACGGCCGGGTGCGCACCCGCCGTACGATCAAGGTCCGCATCCCCGCGGGCGTCGAGGACGGCACCCACATCCAGCTCGCCGGCGAGGGCGAGGTCGGCCCCGGCGGCGGCCCGCCCGGAGACCTCTTCCTGGAGATCGTCGAGCGCGCGCACGAGATCTTCGAGCGGCGCGGCGACGACCTCCACTGCACGGTCCAGATCCCGATGACGGCCGCCGCGCTCGGCACGATCCTCGCCGTCGAGACGCTCGACGGCTCCGAGGAGCTCGACGTGCGCCCCGGCACCCAGTCCGGCCAGGTCATCACCATGTACGGGCGCGGCGTGCAGCGGCTCAACGAGTCCGGCAGGGGCGACCTGCTCATCCACGTCAACGTCGAGACCCCGACCAAGCTCGACCAGACGCAGGAGGACCTGCTGCGCGAGCTGTCCAGGCTGCGCGGCGAGGAGCGGCCGCCGGGCAAGTTCGCCCCGGGGCAGCAGGGTTTTTTTTCCCGCCTGCGTGACGCCTTCAACGGCAGGTGACGATCACCCGTGACCGTCCCCGTGTTCCTCGCCGAGGACCTCGACGGCGCCGAGCTGACGCTCGACGGCCCTGAGGGGCGGCACGCGGCCTCCGTGCGGCGCCTGCGCGCCGGCGAGCGGGTCGACCTGACCAACGGCGCGGGCGACGTCGCCGAGTGCGTGGTGCGCGAGGTGTTCAAGGACCGCCTCGTGCTCGACGTGCTCGCCCGCTACACCGTCGAGCCGCCCGCGCGGCGGCTGGTGGTCGTCCAGGGGCTGCCCAAGGGCGACAGGGGCGAGCTGGCCGTCGAGATGATGACCGAGGTGGGGGTCGACGTGATCGTGCCCTGGGCCGCCTCGCGCAGCATCACGCAGTGGAAGGGCGACAAGATCGCCAAGGCGCTGGGCCGGTGGCGTTCCACGGCCCGCGAGGCCGGCAAGCAGGCGCGCCGGTTCCACCTGCCCGAGGTGGCCGAGCTCGCCTCCACCGCCCAGGTCGAGGGGCTGCTGGCCGACGCGGCGCTGGGGCTCGTGCTGCACGAGGAGGCCGCCGAGCCGCTGTCGAAGGTGGCGCTGCCGCCCGGCGGCGACATCGTCGTCGTCGTGGGGCCCGAGGGCGGCGTCTCGGAGGAGGAGCTGCGCAGGTTCGCCGCGGCCGAGGCGGTGCCCGTGCTGCTCGGGCCCACCGTGCTGCGCACCTCCACGGCGGGGGTGGCGGCGGCGGCCGTGCTGCTCGCGCGTACCGGGCGCTGGTAGGCCCGGCTCAGGGCGCTCTCACGGTGTCGTGTGCGGCACGTCCACCAGCGGGCTGCTCAGGTCGCTCGGGCCGGTGGGCGTGTCGTCCGGCGGGCACTCGTCGGAGGGGCACGAGGTCGGCGTGTCGGTCGTCTCCGGCGGGGTCGGCGTGGGGGTCGGGGTGATCTCGGGGCACTCCTGGTCGCCGGCGGGCTCACCGCTCGGGCAGGGCGTCGAGGACGGCGTCGGCGACGGCGTGGGCTGCCTGGTCGACCTGGCCGCCTCCGAGGGCCGGTGGGTCTCGCTGTGGCTCGGCGGCACGACCACCGCGGGCGGCGGCTCGGCGCTGTGACTGTCGGGCCTGGGCGGCGTGGACAGCCTGGTCGAGGAGTTGCCGGGGGTGGTGGTCGAGTTGTCCACCACCTTGACGGGCGTCTCGAAGATCTGGGAGCGCAGCCCGGGAACGACCATCACGATCGTCCCCGCCACCAGCACGGCGCTGACCGCCGCCGCGCCCGCACGCCACCAGAACAGGTTACGGAGGCCGCGCCGCTCGATGCGGGCGCGGATGATCTGCAGACCTTCCGGCGAGGGCACGACCGCGTCCGCCTCCGCGCGGAGCGCACGGCGCAGGACGTCGCCGTACTCGTCGGGGGGCTGGGTCATGACATCTTCTCCAGGACGGACCGCAACGCGGCCATTCCACGGGCGGTGTGGCTCTTGACCGCGCCCTTGCTGATGCCCATGGCGTGGGCGATCTCAGCTTCGGACAGATCTCCGTAATAACGCAGAACCAGTGCTTCTCTCTGTCGGGTCGGCAGGGCGCGTAACGCCTCGATGACGGCGGAGCGTTCCAGCTCGCCGATCGCGCCGTTCTCGGCGCTCGGGGCGTCCGGCAGGCCCTTGGGTGCGTACTTCTCGACGACCGCGCGGTGACGCAGCACGGAACGGGACCGGTTGACGACAGACTGACGCAGGTAAGCGAGTGCCTTGTCGGGATCGCGCAGTCTGCGCCAGGCGCCGTGAATGGCGACGAACGCGTCCTGCACGACTTCCTCGGCGGTTGCCATGTCACGCACCAGCAACACCGCGAGACGCACCAATGACCGGAAGTGCGCGCTGTAGAGCGCGGTCACGGCCATGTCGGCATCCCACCCGACCGGCACCGCCCCCATCGACCTGTCGGCCAGAAGGGTTTCGGTGGTCACATCAGTGGGACGCGCGGCCTTCCCAGAGGGTTTACTCTCTTCCGGTTCTGAAGGTTTCCCCGGTTCCTTAGGGTGCATTACCCAGTCGTGTTCCTCGCCAGGTGGCGCTCGCCCGACCCTGAATCATCTTTTTTGCTCTGAAGTGTCGCACACTAACCCTAACCGCGCGGATCTTCGGGCGCACGACACCACGGATTACCGATTCGCAACGGACAGCCGAACGGTCGCTCTCGATAGGGTACTGCCGTGAGCGACTGCCTCTTCTGCAAAATCGTGGCCAAGGAAATTCCGGCCGACGTCGTCTACGAGAACGCCAGGGCGCTGGCGTTCCGCGACATCAATCCGCAGGCCCCGACCCACGTGCTGGTCATCCCGCGCGCGCACTACCCCGACGCGGCGTCCCTGGCGGCCGCCGACGACGGGCTCGCCGACGACGTGCTCAAGGCCGCGCACGCCGTCGCCGTCCAGGACGGCGTGGCCGAGGGGGGCTACCGGGTCGTCTTCAACACCGGCCCCGGCGCCGGCCAGACCGTCTTCCACGTGCACGCCCATGTTCTCGGAGGGCGTGACCTCACGTGGCCGCCCGGCTGATATTGACGCGAGCAATCAGCCTGGTGCCGGATACGATGGGCGGAGAAGAACACCGAACAGACCGGGAGGCATCAGGCCGCTGGCCTGCCCATGTCCGAACTACATGAATCCCGACGCACGGCACCTCCCTCGCGCACTCAAGCCAAGGTGCTGATTCCGGACGAATACCCGATGGTCAGCCTCCTCGGCTCCCGTGACGAGCTGCTTCGCGTCATCGAGGGCGCCTTCAGGGCCGACATCCACGTGCGGGGCAACGAGATCACCGTCACCGGCAGCCCCGACGAGAGCGGCGCGGTCGTGCGCCTGTTCGAGGAGCTGGTCGAGGTGCTGCGCAGCGGGGGCGAGCTCACGCCCGACGCGGTCGAGCGGAGCATCGCCATGCTGCGCATGACCTCCGACCGTCCGGCCGAGGTGCTCTCGCTCGACATCCTGTCCTCCCGCGGCCGCACGATCAGGCCGAAGACCGTCAACCAGAAGCGGTACGTCGACGCGATCGACCAGCACACGATCGTGTTCGGCATCGGGCCCGCGGGCACCGGCAAGACGTACCTGGCGATGGCCAAGGCCGTGCGCGCGCTGCAGGAGAAGCGGGTCAACCGCATCATCCTGACCAGGCCGGCGGTCGAGGCGGGCGAGCGGCTCGGCTTCCTGCCCGGCACCCTCTACGAGAAGATCGACCCCTACCTGCGGCCGCTCTACGACGCGCTGCACGACATGGTCGACCCCGACTCGATCCCCAAGCTGATGGCCGCGGGCACGATCGAGGTCGCGCCGCTGGCGTACATGCGCGGCCGTACCCTCAACGACGCCTTCATCATCCTCGACGAGGCCCAGAACTCCTCGGCCGAGCAGATGAAGATGTTCCTGACCCGGCTGGGGTTCAACTCCAAGATCGTGGTCACCGGCGACGTGACCCAGGTCGACCTGCCCTCGGGCACGGTGAGCGGGCTGCGGGTCGTCCAGGACATCCTGGAGGGCATCCCCGACATCCACTTCGCCCGCCTGTCCAGCGCCGACGTCGTGCGCCACAAGCTGGTGAGCGACATCGTCGACGCCTACGGGCGCTACGACGCCACCCAGGCCGCCCAGGAGCCCAAGGCCATCCACCGGGGGAAACGACGCCCGTGAGCATCGAGATCAACAACGAGTCCGGCGTCGGCGTCGACGAGGAGAACCTCGTCGCGCTGGCCACCCACGTGCTCGGCGAGATGGGCATCAACCCGCTCGCCGAGCTGTCCATCGTGGTGGTCGACGAAGACGCCATGTCCGAGCTGCACGAGAAGTGGATGGGCGAGCCCGGCCCGACCGACGTGCTGGCCTTCCCGATGGACGAGCTGCGTCCCGGCGGCGGCGCGCGCGGCGACGGGGAGAGCCCGGCCGACCCGGCGCTGCTCGGCGACGTGGTGCTCTGCCCGCAGGTCGCGGCCAGGCAGGCCAAGGAGGCCGGGCACAGCGCCCAGGCCGAGCTGGAGCTGCTGTGCACCCACGGCATCCTGCACCTGCTCGGCTACGACCACGCCGAGCCCGAGGAGCACAAGGAGATGTTCGGGCTGCAGGCCCGGCTGCTCGAGTCCTGGCAGGAGGTGCGCGACTCGCGGTGAACGCCTGGTTGCTGTGGGCCATCGCCCTTGTGATCATCGGTGGCCTGATCGCCAGTGCGGAAACGGCACTGACGCGCATCTCCAGGGTGCGCGCGGAGGAGTTCGTGCGCGAGGGCCGGCGCGGGGCCGAACGGCTCCAGGCCATCGTCACCGACCCGCCCCGCTACCTCAACCTGCTCCTGCTGCTGCGCCTGAGCTGCGAGCTGGTCGCCACGGTCATCGCCACGTTGCTGTTCATCGATCTCATGCACGACCAGGGCTGGGCCTACGTGGCCGCCGCGGCCGTCATGATCGTGGTCAGCTACGTCGTCGTCGGGGTCATGCCGCGTACGCTGGGGCGCCAGCACGCCGAGCCGGTCGCGCTGGCCGGGGCGCCCGTCGTCTACGGCCTGACCCGCATCTTCGGCCCGCTGCCCAAGCTGCTCATCCTGCTCGGCAACGCCCTGACCCCCGGCAAGGGCTTCCGCGACGGCCCGTTCACCTCCGAGGCCGAGCTGCGCGACCTGGTCGACCTGGCCGAGGAGCGCCGGGTGATCGAGCCGGACGAGCGCGAGATGATCCACTCGGTCTTCGAGCTGGGCGACACGCTGGTCCGCGAGGTCATGGTGCCCCGCACCGACATGGTCTACATCGAGCGCGGCAAGACGATCAGCCAGGCGCTGTCGCTCGCGCTGCGCAGCGGCTTCTCCCGCATCCCGGTCGTGGGCGAGAACGAGGACGACGTCATCGGCATCGCCTACCTCAAGGACATCGCCCGCAAGATCCACGAGTCGGGCGAGGGCGGCGGCAAGGAGACGGTCGAGTCGATCATGCGGCGGGCCGCGTACGTGCCGGAGAGCAAGCCCATCGACCAGCTCATGCGCGAGATGCAGGCCCGGCAGATCCACATGGCGATCGTCATCGACGAGTACGGCGGCACCGCCGGCCTGGTCACCATCGAGGACGTCCTGGAGGAGATCGTCGGCGAGATCACCGACGAGTACGACCAGGAGGCCCCGCGCGTGGAGACCATGTCCGAGGGCGCGCTGCGGGTGACCGCCCGCATGCCGGTCGACGAGCTGGGCGAGCTGTTCGACACCGAGATCGAGGTCGACGACGTCGAGACCGTCGGCGGCCTGCTGGCCCACGCGCTCGGCCGGGTGCCGATCGCCGGGTCGCAGGCGGAGGTGGCGGGGCTGGAGCTGACGGCCGAGAGCCTGGCCGGGCGGCGCAATCGCATCAGCACGGTCGTCGTCCGCCGGGTAGCGCCGTCCGAGGAGGACGACGCCCAGGCCGCCGCCGAGCGCGACTGACCCACTTTGCGGGGAGATGTCGCAAGCGTTCTACAAGTCGTCTGCAAGTGGGGTCCGGCAGTCTCATACCTGACACCCGGTGCGGTGGGTGTCACGAGGAAGCGTCCGAACGCCGGGTGGGGTTCGCGGCCGGAGGGCGCTCCTGGGGGGACGACGACGTTCCGGCCAGCTAGCCGGCCAGGATGTCGATCGGCGTAAAGGGTGTTCTCGTCTGGAAACCGGGCGAGGGCACCCTTTTTGCGTTTGGTGGAGACTCTGCGGAGATTGCCGCATTCGTCGCCGGGGGAGGCTGCGGTCCAGGGGGAATCATGAAAGCGCGGATCATCGTGTACGGGCTGCTGGCCGCGACCCTGGCGGGCTGCGCGGGCGGCGGCAGCGGCGCGGGCGTGGCGGCCGTCGTCGACGCCCAGGCCATGGCCCAGCTCCGTGAGGTGCTCAACCGGCGGCCGAGCCTGCCGGACGGCTTCGCGCAACGGCCTGAGCAGGCCTGGCGGGTGCCGTTCGGCCGGGTGGACCAGGCGTGCAGGTCCGCGCTCGACGTGGCGGCCGGGCACGCGCCCCAGGAGGGGCTCACCGGCCAGGCGGCGGTCAGCTACCAGGGGGACGGCCTGGGGGAGCGGGCGGCCGTCGGCCTGGCCCGGTACGCAGGCGACGAGGCCGAGGCGCGGTTCGACGACCTGAGCGAGGCCCTGGAGTCGTGCCGGGAGATCCGCACGGCGGGCGGCACCGCCCTGCGGGCCCGCAGGCTGGACGTCGGCGACGCCGTCCGTTCCGGGGACGAGGCCGCCGCGGCGCGGTTGCGCGGACGGCTGAACGGCTACCCGTACGCCCTCGACGTCGTGCTGTCGCGGGACGGCGACACGCTGGTCTCCGTCGTGCACGCGGGCATGAGCGACGTGAACCGGGACCGGACGAGGAAGCTGGTCGCCGCCCTGCTGTCGATGTCCACCGCCTAACCTGGTTCCCGTGACTCTCGATCCTGAAGACAGCAAGATCATCACTCTGGCGCGGGCGGTCAGGGCGCGCAACGAGGCCGCCGAGGGCGCCGCCGTGCGCGACGAGACCGGGCGCACGTACTCGGCGACCGGCGTCGCGTTGTCGTCGCTGACGCTGTCGGCGGTGCAGGTCGCGGTGGCCATGGCGGTCTCCGGCGGCGCGCGTTCGCTGGAGGCGGTCGCGCTGGTGACGGCGGGCGAGCCGGCCCCGGCGGACGAGGCGGTGGCGGCCGAGCTGGGCGTCAAGGCCCTGCTCGTGGCCGGTCCCGACGGCATGCTGAGGTCCTGACGTGGGCATGTCGCCGTTCCTGGCCCGGTTGCGCGCCAAGATCGGCAACGACCTGCTCATGCTGCCGTCGGTCAACGGCTGCGTCTTCGACCGCGCCGGGCGGGTGCTGATGGCCCGGCACGGCGACGACGGCCTGTGGGCCACGCCCGGCGGCGGCGTCGACCCCGGCGAGCGGCCCGAGGAGGCGGTGGTCAGGGAGCTGCGCGAAGAGCTGGCCATCGAGGTCGAGGTACGCGGGCTGGTCGGCGTCTACGGCGGCCCCGAGTACCGCACGGTCTACCCCAACGGCCACGAGGTGGCGTACGTCATCGCCATGTACGCCTGCACCCTCGCCTCCGGCACGCCGACCCCCGACGGCGAGGAGATCAACGGCTACCGGTGGGTGACCGAGCACGAGGCCGGCGGCCTGACGACGCCGGCCTGGACACCCCTGGCGCTGCCCGACGCGTTCGCCTGGTGGCGTGAACATGGCAGCTGATAAGCGACAATGCACAATGTGACTTCGCCAGACAATCACCGCGCCGGATTCGCCTGCTTCGTGGGAAGGCCGAACGTCGGCAAGTCCACGTTGATGAACGCCCTGGTCGGCGCCAAGGTGGCGATCACCTCGTCCAAGCCGCAGACGACCAGGCGGGTCATCAGGGGCATCGTGCACCGCCCCGACGCCCAGATCGTCATCGTGGACACGCCGGGCCTGCACCGGCCACGCACCCTCCTCGGCGAGCGGCTGGACAGCCTGGTGCTGTCCACGCTCACCGAGGTCGACGTGATCGGCTTCTGCGTGCCGGCCAACGAGCCGATCGGCAAGGGCGACCGCTTCATCGCCGACAAGCTCGCGGCGGTGAAGAAGACGCCCGTGGTCGCCGTGGTGACCAAGTGCGACCTGGCGAGCCGGGAGCAGGTCGCCCAGCAGCTGCTCGCGGTGTCGCAGGTGGCCGAGTTCGCGGCGGTCGTGCCGGTGTCGGCGCGGTCGGGCGAGCAGCTCGACGTGCTGGGCGACGTGCTGATCGAGCACCTGCCCGAGTCGCCGCCGCTGTACGAGGGCGGGCAGCTCACCGACGAGCCCGAGCAGGTGCTGGTGGGGGAGCTGATCAGGGAGGCGGCCCTGGAGGGCGTGCGCGACGAGCTGCCGCACTCGATCGCCGTGGTCGTCGACGAGATGCTGCCCCGCGAGGGCCGCGACGACCTGCTCGACGTCTACGCCCACATGTTCGTCGAGCGGCCCTCCCAGAAGGCCATCGTCATCGGGCACAAGGGCGAGCGGCTGCGCGAGGTGGGCACCAAGGCCCGCCAGCAGATCGAGGCGCTGCTCGGCACGCGGGTCTACCTCGACCTGCGGATCAGCGTGGCCAAGGACTGGCAGCGCGACCCCAAGCAGCTGCGCCGTCTCGGCTTCTTCGACTGATCCCCGCCGGTGACCCGGCCGGGCCGGACGGTCAGCGCGCGCGGCGTACCAGGGCCAGCACGGACAGCACGACGATCGCGACCGAGCAGGCCAGCGCGGCGAACCAGCCGAACCTGATGACCGGCTCGACCGACAGCAGCCGGCCCAGGTCGATGGAGAGCCGGTCGCCGACGCGCTGCGGGTCGGCGACGAACAGCACCAGCAGCAGCGTGGCCACCGCGCCCGGCACCACCGCCAGCGCCGCCACGCGCGGCCGGCCGCCCAGCAGGCCCGTGACGCCGAGCGCCAGCGCGGCCAGCCCGGCGAGCAGCGTGTAGAGGCCCGTGCTGACGTCGACGCCGCGCACGTCGTCGGAGACGCCGCCGCCGAGCAGGTCGCTGCGGGCCTCGATGCCGGCCCAGGGCATGATCACGGTGAGCACGAGGAGGGCGGCCGCGACGGCGACGGCCAGTGCGGCGCCGCGGCGCGCGGACGCCGTCCGGGCGGGCTTGAGGTCATCGGCCACACGATCACTGTAAGCCGGGCCCTCGGCCCTCACCACCCGACGCGACGGACTCGTCACCAAGCCGGACACCCGCCGCGGCGGGCGTTGGGGTGCAGAAGGCGGAGCGGCGGGTCAGCGGGTGGCCAGGAAGGCGCGGGCGTTGGCCGCGGCCCGGCGGTCGCCGGTCTCGTCGAAGACCTCCAGGGCGGCCGTGGCCAGCTCCCTGGCGCGCTCGGCGGCCCCCTCCGCCCGGTTCACCCGGGCCAGGGCCAGCAGCGCGTACGCGTCCAGCAGGCGGTCGCCGAGCCGTACGGCGATGCCCCTGGCACGTTCGGCGGCCGACCTCGCGTCGGGCTTGGCGCCCTGCGCCAGCCGTACGGCGGCCAGGTCGAGCAGGGTGTCGGCCTGCCGGTGGCGGTCGCCCAGCTCCGTCAGGTGCCCGACGGCTGCCAGGAGGTGCACGGCGGCCTCCTCCAGCCGGCCGGCGCGGCGCAGCACCGCGCCGAGCACGCGTTCGGCGTCGGCGGCGTCCCGCTGATGGTCGGCCGCCTCCAGGCAGGCCAGCAGCGCCCGCTCGGCCTCCTCCAGCCGGTCGCGTTCCAGGTGCACGCGGCCCAGGCGGCGCCGGGTGTGGTTGACCTCGCGGGCCCGGCCCTGGCGCTGGAACATGTCGAGCGCCACCCGCAGCCGCTCGTGGGCCGCCTCCCAGTCGCGCTCGGCGAGGTGCAGGTCACCCTGGTCGAGCAGGACGAGCGCCTCGCCCAGGTCGTCGCCGGCCCGCCGGGCGGACTCCAGCGCCCGCCCCGAGACCGCCCGCCAGTCGTCGAGGAACCGATGGCGCTCCAGGTACGGCCCCAGCAGGTGCGCCAGGCGCCAGCACGGCTCGTCCAGGCCGGCGGCGTGCAGGTCGGCCACCAGGCTCACCAGGAACGGCCGCTCGGCGTCCAGCCACTCGACCGACTCCCTGATGTCCCTGGTCACCACGGCCGTGCCCGGGTCGCCCGACACCAGCGAGAACCGCGACGCCTGCACCCGCGACAGCACGAGCTCGGCCACCTCGCCCAGCACGCCAGGCACCGGCTGCTCGCGCGCGAACAGCCGGGTCAGGTCGTGCATCCGGTAGCGGACCTGGCCGGCCGCGTCCACGCCGTGCGTCTCCAGCAGGCCCGCGTCCACCAGGGCCTCGGCGCCGCCGCCGAGCCGGTCGGTGAGCCAGTCGGCGAAGTCGGGGGCCGACAGGGCGCCCAGGCCGCGCAGCGTGCGCCTGGCGGGCTCGGGCAGCCCCTCGTAGCCGATCGCGAACACGCTGCGGACGGCCTGGTCGCCCGCGTGCAGGCCGTCGAGGCGCTTGTGCTCGTCCTGCAGCAGGCCGACCAGGTAGTCCACCGTCCAGTTGGGCCTGGCCGCCAGCCTGGACGCGGCGATGCGCAGCGCGATCGGCAGGCTGCCGCAGAAGCGGGCCAGCCGGTGCAGCGCCTCGTCCGCGGGCCGCCCGGAGCCGGCCACGAGCAGGGCCAGGGCGTCCTCCCGGCCGAGCACGCCGACCGACAGCCGGGTCGCGCCGGTCAGGCCGCCGAGGGACGAGCGGCTGGTCACGACCGTCGGGCAGGACGTCAGCAGCGGGCGCACCTGGGCCTCGCCGGTGGCGTTGTCCAGCAGGACCAGCAGGCGGCGGTTGGCCGTGTAGGTGCGGAACAGGCGCTCGCGCTGCTCCAGCCCGGCCGGGATGGCCTGGGCCGGGCAGCCGAGCCAGCGCAGGAAGTCCTCCAGGACGGCCGAGGGGGCCGTGGTCTCGCGCAGGTCGGCGTACAGGATGCCGTCGGGGAAGGACTCGCGGGCCCGCCAGGCGGCGTGCGCGGGGCCGGGCGCCGTGGGCGCCGCCGCCGGGCCCGCGGCC
>NZ_JBEXYK010000045.1:0-86307 GCF_040630865.1 Nonomuraea sp. NPDC005730 | reverse complement strand
TAGGCCAGTTCCCGTTCGCCCTTGGCGTTGGGGGTCAGGCTGCGCCGGGCCAGCAGCCAACGCTGATAGCCGGGCTCGACCTCGAAACGCACCGATCCCAGTGCCCAGTCATACAGCCGTTCGCCCTTGGCGCCACGGCCGCAGGAGCGGCGCTTCCACGCCTCGGCGGGGGCCTGGGCGGTGGCGGTGTCGGCCCGATCCCCGTCCCAGTCGGTGCCGACCCATTGGCTCTTGGGCACCGCGACCACGTAGCTGAGGCGCTGTTCTTCCAGGAAACGCCGAAACTTGAAGTCCAGGCCGTAAGCCTCATCTGCGGTGACCCACGACACCGGCACGCCGGCCTGCAGCACGCGGACCAGCATCGTGCGTGCCAGTGCCGGCTTGGTGGCGAAGGGCACGTCGGCCGGGATACCGGCCCGGGCGCAGCGGTCACGCTCGTCGGTCCAGGACCTGGGCAGATACAGCTCGGCGTCGATCAGTGCCCGCCCGAGTGGGGAGGCGTAGGCCAGGAAAACGCCCACCTGGCAGTTCTCCACCCGGCCCGCGGTGCCGGAGTACTGGCGCTGTACCCCGGCCGACTTGTCGCCCTTCTTCAGGAAGCCGGTCTCGTCCACGATCAGCACGCCGTCATGGTGGCCGAGGTGTTCCATCACGTACTCACGCAGGTCGACGCGTACTTGGCGCGGGTCCCAGCGGGCGCTGTTGAGCAGGCGTTGCATGCGATCCGGCGCTGTGTCTCCGGCCGCTTCGGCCAGCTGCCAGCTGTTCTTTCGGTCTATGGGGGCCAGTAATCCCAGCAGGTAGGCCCGCGCCTGCCGACGTGGCTCCACCCGCCCGAACCGGCCCGCAACCCGGCCGAACAGCACATCCAGCCCCGTGACCCACTCCTGCAGATCAGCAGCGGTTAAGTCATCTGGCATGCCTCCACGCTACAGATCACAAAACCTCGCTGCAGTACTAGCAGTTGCACTCTGTCGCTCTGGACAGATGTGCTGGCCGTACTGCCCATGAGATAGCAGAAAACCTAAAGTGCTACCCGGCTACCTAGCCATATCAGTGATACTTCGTGCATGACGGACATGTCCATTGCGTCTGAACACGCCTGCTACATCGGCCCAGCAGCCGGAGGCCTGATCAGCTCTGCCTGGTGCAGCTTGGCGTTTGAAGACGTGCTGCGCACTCTCTCTCCGAGCGTCACCGAAGAACCCGTAACGATTCCCGACCTGCTCCTTTACAAGGACGACAAGTTGGAGATCTATTTCGTTCCGTTCGACTGGGTGAATGTCAGCGCTCGGGTGATGCTCGTAGGCCTCACGCCGGGCCGCCAACAAATGCATCTTGCCGTACGGACTGCCGCGCGTGCACTCCAGAGCGGTAAGTCTCTCAACAACGCCCTCAAGGAGGCGGACAAGGTAGGGAGCTTCGCCGGTTCCATGCGTTCCAACATGATCTCCATGCTGGACGGGATCGGGCTTCAGGCCGCACTCGGGATCAGCAGCACTGCCCAGTTCTTTGCGGAACGGTCTGATCTCCTGGCCTCCACGTCCGCCATTTGCCACGCCGTGCTCATCAAGGGGGCGAACTACTCCGGCTCGCCGGCGGTCGATCGTCATCCAGTGCTGACCGCATTTGCTCGACAGGTCCTCAACAAGAACCTCGAGATGGTCCCCGACGCGCTCATCATCCCTTTGGGCAAGGCTGCCAGCAAGGCCGTCGAGCTCACGAACGTCTCGCCCGATCGAGTTCTTTATGGATTCCCGCATCCGTCCGGCGCCAACGGGCATCGAGCACGTCTGTACACCGAGGCACGTGAGGCGATGACGCAGAGAGTTTGTACGTGGACCGGATCTTCCTGATTGAGCGCTTCTCGCAGATCTCGGATTCCCGTCCAAGGCCGTCCGAGTTCGGCATGGGCTTCCTGGGGTCGAGCGCCAGCATCCGCTGGGACTGCTCCCGCTGGGCCCTGAGCACTGGCAGCATCTCGTACCGGGCGCCGTGATCACCATGCACGGGAGGTGACCGTCGGCTGGAACGGTGCGCATCATCAAGGTCATGCTGTGCGTCACGGCAGCTCTTCAGTTGCACTCCTAGTTGCAATCCAGCTCCGGTCAATGCTGTTCGTAGTGGACCGGCCGAGTGCGTTGGTCCATATTGAATCGATCGGGATGGCCAAGATCCGAGCTGCTAATGCGGTTTGGTGGCAACACCATCCGGGGTTCAAATCCCCGATCCTCCGCCAGGTCAAAGGCCCTTCCCCGATCTTCGGGGGAGGGTCTTTTTCGATCTCTGTGGGGCTGTGGGTTGCAGACCCGTCAGCCCCAGAGGGCGGAGTCCATGCGGTCGCTGGCGTCCTTCTCCCGCCCTCGCCCGCTCGGCATCCTGCGCCTCGCGATGTGCCTTGAGCTGGGCGAGGAGTTCGAGCGGGCATGGGGGGTGAGCTGCTCTTGCCCTTCCTGTGGTGGAAGACCAGGCCGCCGACGGTGCGCTTGGGGCACTTGTCCGCATGGCCGGCGCAGTCATTGAGGCAGGGGCCCGCTTGTAGCAGGCATGGCCTGATTTGGTGCAGCCCGGCGTGCAGGTCGGCTGATGTCCGTGGATCGTGCATCTCTTGTGGCAGGAGCGTCGACTTGACTCAGCAGGAGGTGGTCACCTCGGCTACGCAGGAATCGGTGCCAGGCCCGCCGTTGGCGGTGTCGGTGCCCGGCCCACCCAGGATCCGATCGTTGCCGGCTTCGCCGTCGAGGGTGTCGTTGCCGTCGTCGCCGCTGATGTCGTCGTCGCCGGTGCCGCCGAAGCCGGTGTCGTTGCCGGCACCGGCGGAGATCCGGTCGTTGCCCGCGAGGGAGAGGATGACGTCGTCGCCGCCCAGCGCGGCGATACGGTCGGCGAACGGTGACCCGCAGATGACATCGGCACCCGAGGTGCCGACGATGGTCTGCCCCGAGGTGGCGGTGCGCCGGTCGATGGTGCAGGCCGGTCCGTTCTGGAGCGTCCCGTCGACACTGCTGGTGTTGAAGAAGCCGCTGCCGGTCTCTGCGGGGTTGTTGGTGAGGACCAGGCCCGTTTCCACGTTCAGCGCGCGGGTTGCGCCCTGCGCCGACGCCACGTCGTCGTGAAGCAAGATCCGGTCGGAGAAGAGGTACGAGTCGTCGTGTGGCCCCAAGATCTGCGAGCGAACCGACTGAGCCGGGACGGGAGCACCGCTGAAGTTGTAGCTCGCGCTCTGCGTCGCGCTCATCCCTGCTTGGTCCATGAGCGCGTAGCCCTGGTAGGAGAACTTGGCGGTGGAAAGCGAGCTCCCCGGCGGCGTATGCACGTTCAGCGAGAGCGTGCATTCCCTTTCCGAAGCATCACTACCAGGTTCGATGAGCGTCTCGTATGAGCTGAATGTAACCGTGAACGACTTCCCGTCGGGGCTGATCGCCGCCTCCCATGTCCCGGGCGGGCACCCGTTTCCGTTCGCACTGACGCTTGAGATGTATGCCTCGGCCGGGTTGGGGGCAGAGGATGCCGCGACCGCGGGTGTCATGGCTGCTGCGGTGAGGACGGCGGCGGCGAGTGTACTTGCGGCCAGCTTGGGGAGGGTGTTGCGCATGATGAATGGCATGGGGCATTCCTTTCCGTGGTGAGCATTCACAGCGAGAACGTTAGGTAATTTCCTGTGGCTCGTTGACCTGTGTCAGATCGAGCTCGTGAATGGTGTCGCGGTAGCGCGGATGCCGGAGCTGTTCTTTTTGTATCCGCCTACATCGCTGCGACAGTGCGACAAGGGAGATACCCCAGCGTCAAGCATGAAAGACGTACGCACTTTTTATAAGCGTGCAAACAATCAGCAATGAGCGAAAAGATAGCGCGTCCTTGATGTCCGAATATTCGCCATTAAAGTGGATATTATCCTGACGTGTAGCTCCCGAAAATTCCGATTCGCGCAGATATGCCATGATTTAGAGAATCTGGCCCATCGTGCGGCGGTGGGCCAGGGGCAACAACCGCAGCAACCGCGCCATGTTCGGGCGACCTTGAGCGGTCGTGAATGACCCCTGTGAGCAGCTCAAGCAACCTGTAGCGATCTCGCTGCCGAGATTTCATGGCTCTGAGGTTTCCGCGCTGGATTCGGCGTCGGCCTGGGGAGACGGTATCCCCTACTGCTCGGCTTCGTCTCCCGTCGACGCACGAGCTCGTGCTCGTCGGGGAGCCGCTTCGGCTTGCCGGGAGTCTTCAATGGCTGTGCGACTTGTGCGGCATGCCCATCGTCCTCAGCCCGGAAGGCGACGGCGTGGTCATGAATGTCAGGAGCGCCGACGGCCCTGGCAGCCATGCCGTCGTCACGCTCGGCGAATGTTTGAGAAGCCGTCTCCATGAGTCGAGCAGCGAGCACGCGTGTGTCGACTCGGTAGGTCGGCGATGAGCGATGGCTGCATTGATGTCCGCCACTCCGCGCTTGGCGATCAGGCGGTGGTGGGGCTGGTCTAGTTGCAGTTCTAGTTGCAATCCCGCCTCGTATATAGCCCGTCCAGGTGGAACCAATAGGGACACCCAAGACTCGAGCTGCTAATGCGGTTTGGTGGCAATACCATCCGGGGTTCAAATCCCCGATCCTCCGCCAAGTGAAAGGCCCTTCCCCGATCTCCGGGGAAGGGCCTTTTCCGATCTCTGCGGGGGCTGTGGGTTGCGCTTGGCCCGTCAGCCTCAGAGGGCCGAGCCCATGTGGTCGCTGGCGTCCTGCCACAACCTCCGCCTCAAGCCCCGCCGTCTCGGCGGCTCCGCCATTGCCGACAAGATGCACGCCCAGATCGAACGAGCCCACCGCCATGCCCTACGCCTGCGCATCCGCCCAGCTCGCCTACCTGCTTGCCGAAACAGCGTCGTTGGCCGGGCTGGTAGGCCATAGACGCGGTGGCGCTCAACGACGGCTGGAACCACTGCGAACGCGCCAGGGCTGCGGAGCCGAGGACGCCGTCGTCTGGCTTGCTGTGACCATGTGGCGCCGCCGCTGCCGCCACCATGGCCAATCGGGGGATGCGAGCGGATCTGGCGACGTTCGAGCGAGAAAGCTTCTGTCGACGGGAAGTGCGAGGCTGTAGAGGTGCGGTCGCGCCCAACGGGGCAATGCCATGAGCACCTGTTCCAGCGCCCCACGCGGATCGTCCTCGTAACAGCCAAGGCATGTGCAGATGGGCAGGAGCCGGGTGGAAGTGCCGGGAATGACTTCCCGCGTCCAGGCCAGCAGCACCGCAGCCACGTGACCTGGGCTCAGCCGGGCGTGCTCCAGCGCGATCACTGCAGCCATGGGGCGCGGTCCGAGACCGGGAACCTGATGAATCGAAGCTCTGTGGGTTACGCACATGAATTCTCGGGTGCGAACCGCTGAAGGGCGCCTACGCGGCATGGCCCTTTCTGCACGTAGTCATGAGCGTAATGCCGGGACAGCTGTCGGTGGTCCAGGCGTCTTTCGCACACACGTACGATCCCCTGATCTGTCGCGAGCATGGAAGCCAGGCGATCAAGCGGGAGGGACCGATGGGGGTCTTCTTGGATCGACCCCGACGTGATACTCGGCCGGCTCATAGCCCTTGCTGAAGACGTTCCGTTCAGCTTGGACCTGGTGCAGACGATCACCGTCTATCCGCCGTCCGAGGGTGCTCCGGCGACGATGGAGGAGTGGGAGGCTCTGCCCGACGACTCCCCTTACAAGGAGGGGCCGGGAATCGAAGAGCTCCCCGCAGACGTGCGCGACACGCTCGCCGGCATCCCGGACAGCAGGTTGGACGAACTCGTTGAGCACTGGGAGCAGATCGAGGAGTTCGCCAACGTGCCACCGGCCGATGGATACCTTCTGGAGGTTCTTACCGGGCTGCGAGGTCTTGCTCAACGGGCGCAAGAGGAGGAGCAGATGCTCTATTGCTGGATCTGTGTCCAGTCTCTGCCGGTGCTGGGTTCGAGCCCATGGCATCTTGTTCGCAACGGCTGCCGTGCAGCCACCTGATCTCTGATCAATGAGGCCGAGCCTGTCCAAGCCGTCCCCTTCCGGGTTGAGGACGGTCACGGCTCCGGCGCCGGTGGTGCGGTGCGGCGAGTCGCGCCCGGGGCCCTCGATGTACCAGGGCAGTGATCAGAACTGGGCGTTGGTCATCGTGTACCACGTCGGAGCGAACGTCAGCAGGGCCAGCGCGACCAGGACGGCGAGCGCGCCGAGTGCGCGTGGGGTGGTGATGGGCGCGGGGGAGACGGGGCGCAGCTTCCAGCGTCCGGCCGTGACGAAGGCCGCGACGCCTCCCAGGAGGATGTTGGCGGGAACCAGTTCGTACTCGCCGCGCACGATGTGGAAGCCGGCCGCGAGGATCATCGTCAGCGTCAGGCCGGCGGCGGCGAGCGGCGCCAGCATCGGCTTGACCTTCGTCATCGTCGGCAGGATCAGGCCGATGCCGCCGAGCACCTCGACGATCCCGATGAAGACGATCAGGGACTGTGGCACCGCCGCGTACCAGGCCACAGCCCGGGGTGCCGCCGCGTACAGGACGTCGTCGTACAGCAGCACCTTGCCGAAGCCGCTGCCGGCGAAGAAGAAGCCCCACAACGCTTGGAGTGACCAGAGTGCGCCGTTGAGGGTGAACCTCAGTCCGCGTGCCTTGGGCTGCTGCTCGACGTCCGTGATGCTGAGGAGGTTCTCGCTGACGTGGTGGCTCATGTCCTGTCACTGCCTTTCTGATCGGACTCGCCGGGGCTTCGTGCCTTCGTCAGTACGTCGTGGTGATCGGTGCGTGCTGACGGGGCTTATCCGAGCATGGAAGCGAGGTCGTGCGCATCGTCCGTGGGACAGGGTGGGACACGCGAGAGGCGGTCTGGCTGCGGAAACGTGAGTTTCACCGCGACCGCGGGATGGGACGGTTCCCGCGGTGCCGGGCAGTGAGTGTCCTGGATCGGGTGTTCGTGAGGCTCGGTGGTGCGGGCGCCGCAGGGTGGGGAAGGTGTTCCTGCGGCGCCGAACCGCGGCCCGGCTCCCGGGCGTCAGTCCTGGAGGACCGAGAGGACGTTGCCCGCCGGGTCGGTGAACCAGGCGATCAGGGGGCCGCCGCCGCGGAAGATGCCCTTTTCGTCGGTCTTCAGGTGGTCGTAGCGCTGGAACTGCACGCCGCGGGCCGCCAGGGCGTCGACGGCCTGCTCGATGTCCTCGACCGGGAAGTTGAGGATGGTGAAGGTCGCGGGGACGTGGTCGGGTTTGGGGTAGACCAGGATGTCGGTGCCGCCGGTGATGTGCAGGGTCAGCAGGCCGTTCGACTCCGACACCTCCAGCCCCAGGGTGTCGCCGTAGAACGCCTTCGCGGCGGTCAGATCGTCGACGGAGAATCCGCTGAACGCCTTCGTCTTGCCGAACATCGTCACATCGCCTTCCGGTGTTCCTCGCTGAGCTGGATGATCTGGACGTAGTTGCCGTCGGGGTCGATCGCCGTGGCGAACAGGCTGCCCTCGCGGTCCTCGAGCTCGGCCAGCCAGGACACGCCCGCCTCCTCCATCCGGGCGGCGATCGCGCGCGCGTCGGGGACGTCGAAGTTGAGTATCACCCGTCCGGGCTCGGGATTCTTGTCCGCCACGTCGGCCCGGGTGTCGATGATCAGGTGAAAGTCGCCGAACGTCAGCACGCCGTAATGGGTGACGTCGGTGTCGGACTCGGGGTCGAGCACGGTGGCGTACCAGGCGCGTAGTCGTGCCGGGTCGGTGCTGGCCAGGAGCAGGCTGTTCAAAATGGGGCGCGTCATCGTTGCCTCCCGGTGGTCGGTGCGGCGGAGGGGATCCGCTTTCGGGAGGGCAGACTCGACCGGGCGTGGGAACTCATCGGTGGCGCGCGAACGGATTTCCTGAAGGTGCCGGGCGAACGGATTTCCCTCAAGGTGCCGGGCGAACGGATTTCCTCAAGGTGCCGGGCGTCCCTGGAGGGCGGGTGGCCCTGGAAGAGAGGGTCAGGCGGTGCGGAGGGTCAGGCCGTACGCGCTGAGGATCTCGTTGACGGGCTGGTAGTACGTCGTGCCGCCGGTGCTGCAGTTGCCGGAGCCGCCCGAGGTCACGCCCTGGGCCTGGCCGCCCGAGATGAACGGTCCGCCGGAGTCGCCGGGTTCGGCGCACACGTTGGTGCGGGTCAGGCCGTACACGGTGCCCTGGGCGTAGGTGATGGTGGCGTTGTGCTGCTGGACGGTGCCGCAGTGCCAGCCGGTGGTCGGCCCGGCACGGCAGACGGACGCGCCCACCGTCGACTGGACCGAGCCGCGTACGGTCACCAGCGTGCCGCCGGGGCCGCGGACGTACGGCTGCGCGGTGTACCCGGGGGTGGCGACCCACGCGTAGTCGTTGCCCGGGAAGGACGAGCCCTGGAAGGTGCCGGCTGGTGACTTGACCAGGTCGCCGGTGTGCCCGCAGTGTCCCGCGGTGACGAAGCCCGGGACGCTGCCCTTGGTGACCGAGAAGCCGATCGTGCAGCGCATCGAGCCGACGTAGAAGGGGTCGCCGCCGATGATGTCGGCGTACGTGCGGGGGAGCTCGGCGGCCGGCGCCACCACGACGGCCGCACTGCGCGCCGCCGCCACCAGGGCCTCGGCGACAGGGGCCGCCGTGGCCGGTGATCTGGGCGGGGAGGGGACCTGGAGGACGACCCGGTTCGCGCGGACGTCGGCGTACCAGAGGGCGGGGCCCGTCCGGATGCGGCGGGCGGCCTGGTCCAGGCGGCGGACGACGGCGTCCAGCTCCGACAGCGAGTGCCGCACGACGACAGGGCGCGCCCCCCGGGCCGAGATGGCGGCGGTCCGATCGGGGTCGGTGGTGGCGACGACGAGGGCGGAGGCGTCCTCGGTCAGCCACGACCCGCCGTAGGAGTCACCCAGCGAGGTGGCCAGTTCGGCCTCCAGGGCGGCGGCATGCCGCTCGTTCGCCAGCCGGGTGACCACTGCGGGCTCCGAGAGGCCGAGGTCGCGCGAGAGCGCCTCGATCACGGGGTCGGACGCCGCGTGGGCGGGAGTGGCCAGGCAAGCGGCCACCAGGGTGATGCCTGCCACTGCACAGCGAAACATGCCGCCGCTCCTCGATGGGGGGTTCTGTCACGGTAACGGCTGACAGCCAAATGAGGAGATACCAAATATTTCCTATTAAGGCGATATGCCCGTCTTTCCGGCCATCGGCCACAAATGGAGATTTTTCGACCTAAAGTTGTAACTGGTGGTATGTCGGTATCGTATTGGGCCTGGAGGTGTTCTCTATGGGTAATGGTGCTCGTCATTTCGCCGGGGCCGCGGTGGGGGTCGCCGCGATCCCGTTGATCGCGGCCGGTCTCCTGTACGGAGCCCGCGCGACCACGTCCGTCCTCGACTGGACGACGACGGCGGCGCTGGCGGGGACCGCGGTCCTCATCGGAGTCCTGGCCGGTTCCCGGATTTCCCCGGTCGCCTCGCTGCTGCCCGGCCTGGCTTTCACGGCCCTGGCCGGGGCGACGGTCGTGCGGGCCGCCACGGGAGGCGACCGGAGAATGGGATTCGACCTGGTGCCCGCCGATTATCTGGACGCGTACGCGGCATTACTGAATACCTGGTCGTTGGTGATCGGCGGCATTCTGCTGACCGCTTCGGTGTTCCCGTCCCGGTGGCGGGCGCGCCGG
Source organism: Nonomuraea sp. NPDC005730 (assembly GCF_040630865.1). Classification (NCBI taxonomy): domain Bacteria; kingdom Bacillati; phylum Actinomycetota; class Actinomycetes; order Streptosporangiales; family Streptosporangiaceae; genus Nonomuraea; species Nonomuraea sp. NPDC005730. The sequence continues at coordinate 76,667 of NZ_JBEXYK010000045.1, read as the reverse complement.
GGCGGGGCGGCTCCGGAGAAGGAGGGGGAGGAGCCGCCGCCGCTGCCCAAGCGCGTCCCGTTCGCGTCGAAGAGGATCACATCGGCGCGACCCGCTCCTGGGCCAGCCACAGGGCGATGACCACGTAAGGCAGGACCAGGAGGGCGAACGTCGTGCCGTGGGACAGGAACGGCGATCCTGCGCCGTAGGCCGTGTAGACGGCCAGGGTGACCACGTTCGTCCCGAGCCCGGCCACCGACGTCACGGTGGCCCGCTGGCCGCCCGAGACACGTTCCTGCAGTCGCGTGTCGGCCACCACGCCGGCCATCTGGAACGCCCCGAATGCGCCGGCGACCAGCAGGAACCCGCCCGGATGCGGAACCAGCGCGCCCGCCGCCATGGCCAGCGCCGCCAGCGCCAGGACCAGCGCGAACGACCGCTCGCTCAGGCGGCGGGCGGGCCCCGCCAGCAGGCCGCCCGCCGCGGCCCCGACCCAGACGGCCAGGACGAGCAGCGGAACGGCAGTCCTGGACGCGCCGGTCTCGGCGGCCAGGAAGGGCACGTACTCCTCCAGCGCGCCCCAGATCGCCGTCACGACGGAGATCAGGACGATCGCTTCGAGCACGTTCCGATCGGTACGGGCCTCGGCCACACCGGCCCGCAGAACCGCGAGATACCGCTCATCCGAATCAGCGGACGCCGCTCGGGCAGGACGCCGCTCGGGCAGCGTCAGCGCGGTCGCCGCGCACAACAGGCAGGCCACCACGCTGGCCACCCCCACCGCCGGATAACCGCCGATCGCGAAGACCGGCGTGGCGAGGGCGATCGCCGACGCGGCGGCGGCGATGCCGATCGAGTGGGCCCGGCCCATGATGGCGGCGTACCGGCCCTGGAGGCCCCGGCGTTCGAGCTCCTCGTACGCGAGCGCCTCGAAGGCGCCCGAGACGAGCGCGCCCTCGGCCCCCCACAACACGAAGCCCAGCGCGAAGACCCAGTAGGACGGGAACAGCACCCACAACGCGAAGCCGGCGCCGGCCAGCAGCGGGCCGAGGAACAACAACAGTCGGCGGGACACCGCGTCGGCCCAGGCGCCGGAGGGGATCTCCAGCACCATGCCGGTCACGGACCAGATGACGAACAGCGAGGACGTCTCGGCCACCGAGAGCCCGGAATCGGTGAACAGCAGCGTGTACACCGGGTAGAGCAGGACGAACTCGCCGAGGAACGTGTAGACGTAGAGCTTGGGGACGAACATGCGGCCCTCTCGGAAGGGGCGGACAGGGACTCCGTCTGGTGCTCGGCACCTCGGAGGCCCGCGCGCGCTCCTGCCGCGTCGGCCGCTGGTGGTTCATCAATGTCGCCAGTGCATGCCCGGAGTCTAACCCCGGCCCGCCTCCCCGCGCTCGCCCGTACGCGCTAGGCGGACCTGGCCGGCTCCTCGGGCAGCGGGATCCACTTGTGCGCCCAGGTGACCAGCTCGTCGAGCACCGGGCGCAGCTCCTGGCCCATCTCCGTCAGGTGGTATTCGACCCGCACCGGCGACGTGGCCAGCACGCGCCGCTCGACGAGCCCGGCCGACTCCAGCTCGCGCAGCCGGCGGGCCAGCATCGTGTCGTTGATGCCCGGGATGGCCGCCTTGAGATCGGCGTAACGGTGGGCGCCCTTGAAGATCATGTGGATCACGGCTCCCGACCACCGGGCGCCGATCAGTTCGAGGGCCACGTGGAACCGGACGCAGACGGAATGGGGGCTCACGGGAGTGATCCTAGCATTTGCTAAGAAATGTTTAGTTACTCAATAATGTTGAGGTATCAACCACCTGAGGAGGAACCCCATGGACAAGCCGGTCCTGCAGATCATCGTCGCCAGCACCCGTCCCGGCCGCGCCGGGCGCGAGGTCGCCGAGTGGTTCAGGAGCCGGGCCGTCGCCGCCGGCCACTTCGACGTCGAGCTGGTCGACCTCGCCGAGGTGGGCCTGCCGTTCCTCGACGAGCCGAACCACCCCAAGCTCAAGCAGTACGTGAACGCCCACACCAAGGAGTGGAGCGCCACCGTCGACCGGGGCGACGCCTTCGTGTTCGTGACCCCCGAGTACAACCACAGCTTCACGGCCGTGCTGAAGAACGCCCTGGACTACCTGCACCACGAGTGGCAGCACAAGGCGGCGGGGTTCGTCAGCTATGGCGGGATCTCCGGCGGCACCCGGGCGGTGAACGGCCTGCGCCAGGTCGTCAGCACGCTGAAGATGATCCCCGTGGTCGAAGCCGTCAACATCCCCTTCTACCAGCAGTTCATCGCCGAGGACGGCACCGTGGCGCCCAACGACGTCATGATCGCCGCCGCCGACGCCATGCTCGCCGAGCTGGCCAAGCTCACCGGCGCGCTGCGTCCCATGCGGCTGGCCTCCGCCTGAGCTACGCTGCCGGTCGTGGCGCTGGCAGTGGATGTGGTGGTCCGTTACCGCAAGGCCGTGACGTACGGCGTGCACGCGGTGCTCGCCGCCCTGGAGACCTCGGGCGTGGAGCACCGGCAACTGCTGGGCGTCACCCCGGAGGAGACGGCGGCCCACATCGCGGCGAGCCGGGCCGACCGGGTGCTCGTGCTCTGGTCGTTCTACTCGCCCGATGCCGAGGCCATGGCCGCCGAGCTGGCCGCCGTCAGGTCGCTCGGCGACGGCCGGGGGCTGCACATCGCCGGCGGGGTGCACGCCACCGCCGAGCCGCAGCAGGTCATCGACGCCGGCTGGGACCTGGCCGCGATCGGCGAGGGCGAGTCCACGATCATCGCCCTGGTGGAGGCGCTGCGGCGGGACGAGCCGCTGACGACCGTGCCGGGCCTCGCGGTCAAGGACGGCGACGGCGTCGCGCTCAGGACGCGCCCGGCCCCGCAGCTCCCGCTCGACGCGTTCCCGTCGTTCCTGGGGCGCAAGGGGCCGATCGAGATCACCCGGGGATGCCGGTACACCTGCCGGTTCTGCCAGACGCCGTTCATGTTCGGCGGCCAGTTCCGCCACCGGTCGGTGGCGAGCGTGCGCGAGCACGTCGAGGGCATGGTCGAGCAGGGGGTGCGCGACGTGCGGTTCATCACGCCGACCTCGCTCTCCTACGGCTCGCCGGGCCCCGATCCCGATCTCGGCGCGGTGGAGGAGCTGCTGGCCGGGGTCAAGGAGGAGCTGCCGCCGCACGGCCGGGTGTTCTTCGGCAGCTTCCCCTCCGAGGTGCGGCCCGAGCACGTCACGCCCGAGGCCATGCGGCTGCTCAAGCGGTACGTCGCCAACGACAACCTGATCATCGGCGCCCAGTCGGGGTCCGACCGGGTGCTGGCCGCCTCGGGGCGGGGGCACGGCACCTCGCCCGTGCGCGACGCCGTCAGGATCGCCGTCGAGCACGGCTTCAGGCCGAATGTCGACTTCATCTTCGGCATGCCGGGGGAGTCGGAGGAGGACCAGCGCCAGTCGCTCGCGCTGGCCGGCGACCTGGCCGAGCTGGGCGCCCGCATCCACACGCACACGTTCATGCCGCTGCCCGGCACGCCCTGGCGGGACGCCGAGCCCGCGTTCATCCCGCTCACGACCATGCGGGAGCTCGACCGGCTGGCCCAGCGCGGCGACGCGTACGGCCACTGGCGCCGGCAGGTCGAGCACTCGGCCCGGCTGGCCGAGACGGCCAAGGCGTACCCGCGCCGCACCCGCCGCCGCAGAACGGACTGAAGTCCACGAAACGCCACGCGCGGAACGGGCCGGTCAGTCGTCGTCGGTGAGTCGTTCCAGCGCGCGGTTGATGGAGTCGCCCAGCGGCCGCAGAACCTCGGAGAGCGCCTCGGCCAGCGGCCTGAGGATCTCCGTCGCCTCGTCCAGCAGGTCGGGAGACTTGTGCTCGGGAGGCGCCCAGCGCATGGCGTCCGCGCTCAGCGTCTCCCATTCGTCCACGACGCCGTCGATGGCGTCGAGGACGTGATCCGGATCGTTTGGCATGACCCTCTCCGGAACAAATCGGTCGGATACCTGCCACGGTACCTTCAGGCCGGGATCGACACCCCTACCCCGCCCCGGGTCTGCGCGCCGTACCGCTCCTTGTCGGCGGCCAGGTCGAGCGGGCGGATGGCGGACCGGGCGGCCAGGGTCTCGTCCGTGATCAGCGAGGCGGGCACGAGCCAGGAGACCTCGAACTCCAGCCCGTCGGGGTCCTTGGCGTACAGCGCCTTGGTCGTCCCGTGGTCGGAGGCACCGACGAGGGAGCCGAGCTCGCTCAGGGTGACCGCGATGCGCTCCAGCTCGTCGAGCGTGTCGACCTCCCACGCCAGGTGGTAGAGCCCGACGGCGGTGCGTCCGGCGGGCGAGGGGCCGGCGCCCGCGCCGATCTCGAACAGCCCGAGGTCGTGGTCGTTGCTGGAGCCTGGGGCCTGGAGGAACGCGGCGCCGCGCATGCCCATGACCACCTCGAATCCGAGCGCCTCCCGGTAGAAGGCCACGCTGCGCTCCACGTCACGGACGTAGAGGACCGCGTGATTGAGCCTGTGGACCGGCATGGTCGTCCCCTTTCACCTGGTTCTCCCGGTCAGAGTATATGAGAGTTCAACTAAAATGAGAGGGTGACCCGATGGCTGGATCCGGACGAGCAGCAGACCTGGCGTGACTTCCTGGCCGCCGGTCAGCTCATCAACGAGGCGCTGGACCGGCAGCTCCAGCGCGAGGCGGGCATGCCGCACACCTATTACATGATCCTGGTGGCCCTGTCGGAGGCGCCGGGCCGGTCGATGCGCATGAGCGAGCTGGCCGCCAGGGCCCAGAGCTCCCAGAGCCGCCTGTCGCACGCCGTCGCCCGCCTGGAGGAGCGCGGCTGGGTGCGCCGTGAGCGCTGCCCGGCCGACGGCAGGGGCAACGTCGCCGTCCTGACGGACGAGGGGTTCGCCACGCTGGCCGCCGCCGCCCCCGGCCACGTCGAGGAGGTGCGCCGGAGCCTGTTCGACGTCCTCACCCCCGAGCAGGTCCGCGAGCTCGGTGCGATCTGCTCGGCCGTGCGGGGCGCGCTGGAACGGTAGAACGCCCGGCCGTGCGGGACACGCTGGAGCGGTAGCGAGCGAACTGTCACGGCCAGGCCGTAGCCTCTCCCGGTAGCCGAATGAGGGGATTGCCGATGCACCACACCGAAGAGGCACTGTTCCGGACGGTCCACGGCATCGCCGGGTTGATGGCGGGCCAGCCCGTGCCCGTCGTCATGGAGGCGTTGCTGCGCCACCTGCCCAAGGCTCCAGGTCTCGAGGTGGCGGAGATCCGCAAGATCGCGGAGGAGATCAGCGTCGGCCGCGACCCCTCGGGGCTGTGAATCACCCAGAATTGCCCATGAATGTGGCTTCCGGGCGGGGATACCATCTCAACCATCTCGCGCTGGAGCACGCATAAGGAGTTCGGGTGACGCTGGTCGCTGGGGTTGATTCCTCCACGCAGAGCTGCAAGGTCGTCATTCGCGAGGCCGAGACGGGCGCGCTGGTCAGGCAGGGCCGCGCAGCCCATCCGGCCGGCACCGAGATCCACCCCTCCCACTGGTGGACCGCGCTGCTGCGGGCCGTCGAGGAGGCCGGCGGGCTCGCCGACGTCGCCGTCGTGAGCGTGGCCGGGCAGCAGCACGGCATGGTCTGCCTCGACGAGGCGGGCGAGGTCGTGCGCGACGCCCTGCTCTGGAACGACACCCGCTCCGCCCGGGCCGCCGCCGACCTGGTGGCGGAGCTGGGCGGGCCGGGGGCCTGGGCCGACGCGGTCGGCTCGGTGCCCGTCGCCGCGTTCACCGTGGCCAAGCTGCGGTGGCTGGCCGAGCACGAGCCGGACAACGCCCGCCGCACGGCGGCGGTCTGCCTGCCGCACGACTGGCTGACCTGGCGGCTGGCGGGCGCGCTCGCCCGCGGCGGCGGCTCCGGTCTCGGTAAGGGCTCCGGTACGGGCGGCGGCTCCGGGCCGGGCGCCGATCTCGCGGCCTGGCAGGACGCGCCCCCGCCGCCGCTCGACCTGCTCACCACCGACCGGGGCGACGCCTCGGGCACCGGCTACTGGTCCCCGGCCACCGGCGCCTACCGCACCGACCTGCTCAAGGCGGCCTTCGGCGCCGTCCCGCTGCTGCCCCGGGTGCTGGGGCCCACTGACCGCGCGGGCGACCCGGCGTCGGCCGGGCCGCTGCTCGCGCCGGGCACCGGCGACAACATGGCGGCCGCCCTCGGCGTCGGGGCCGGGCCGGGTGACGTGGTGGTCTCGCTCGGCACGTCCGGGACGGTGTTCGCGGTCGCGGAGACGCCGAGCGCCGACCCCACCGGCGCCGTGGCCGGGTTCGCCGACGCCACCGGGCGTTTCCTGCCGCTGGTGTGCACGCTGAACGCCGCCAGGGTCCTCGACGCCGCCGCCGGGCTGGCCGGGGTCGGCCTCGACGAGCTGAGCGACCTCGCGCTCCGGGCCCCGGCGGGGGCCGGCGGGCTGACGCTGGTGCCGTACCTGGAGGGGGAGCGCACCCCCAACCGGCCCACCGCGACCGGCTCCGTCCTCGGGCTCACGCTGGCCACCTCTACCCCGGCCCACCTGGCCCGCGCGGCCGTCGAGGGCATGCTGTGCGGCCTCGCCGACGCCCTCGACGCGCTCGGCACCCGGCCGGAGCGGGTGCTGCTGATCGGCGGCGCGGCCCGCTCGGAGGCCGTACGCCGCGTCGCGCCGACCGTCTTCGGCGTGCCGATCGCGGTGCCGCCGCCCGGCGAGTACGTCGCCGACGGCGCCGCCCGCCAGGCCGCCGCCCTCCTCACGACCCCCGACTGGCGGACCGAGGACACCGAGACCTACGACGCCCCGGCCGTCCCGGATATCCGCGCCCGCTATGCCAGGGCCACGTCCCACGTGCTCGACTGAGGGCTCTGGTTATTGGGTGAAAAAAGCCTCGCGGTGGACAAGTCATTAGAAATCCGATGCGTGTCGGAGTTGCTGGTCGCGGACGTGTGAAGCGATGCTGCGATCAGCGTGATACCTGGAATCATGGGTGTCCTTCCCGCGAGAAACGGAGAGATCCGTGGCCCTCACTCTCAAAGCAACGGGCCTTTCGGCGGCGGGTGGGAAACCCTCGTCGAAGGCACCGGCGACGAGACGGGCACCGCGTTCGGCTACAGCGGCACCCCCTTCGACTGGTTCTCCGTCGGCGAGACCGGCGGGACCTACGCACTTCAGTGGCGTATATCGATTTCAGGACGCAGGCGGAAATTGGCAGCGCATCGGGGAACACACCGCGTCCTGCGCGGTCACGGACGACACCGTTTTTCGAGTGGCTCGGGATATGAGCGTATTTCAATACGATGGATTCGATGATTCCTGGACGCCCGTCGGCCGTCCCGACCGCGTGTTCTCCCTCTTCGCCGCCTCCGACTGAGGGACACCGTCCACCCCGGGGTACGCGGAGGGGGACTCAGGGGCGGACTCAGGGACGGCTCGGGGGTGCCACCGGATGTGGCGACACGCCTGGGGGCGCGAGAGTTGGGCACATGACCGCAGTGCCGAACAGCAGAGTGAGAGTCGCGAGAGCGCCCTGGAGCGCGAGCCTGAGGGCCCTCATGACCCCGGCGAGGCTCTACCCCCTGATCGCCTGTGCATCGATCGTGTTCTCGGTGGTCGCGATCCTGGTCGGCCACTTCGGGCCCGACCCCTACCTCGACCCCATGAACGTGACCATCAGCGAGTACGCCGTGACCGACCGCGGGGGCGTCACGGAGGTCGCGATGGCGGTGCTCGGGATCGGGTCGCTCGCCCTGCTGGCCGCGCTGCGGAGGATGGGGGCGCCGATCCGGGGGTTGCCGGAGAAGCTGCTCATGGTGTGGGCGGCGGCGCTGGTCGTGGTGGCGGTCATCCCGACCGTCCCCCTCGGCCTCGATCTCGACCTCGCGGCCCAGGTTCACCGGTACGTGTCGATCGCGGCGTTCGTGAGCCTGCCGGCCGCCGGGGCCCTGCTGGTGCCCAGGCTGACCGCGGACGCCCACTGGAAGCCCGTCGCGCGGGCCGTGGAGTGGGTGGCGCTGGCGGGCGGGTTCGGGCTGCTGGCGATCACGTACGTGGCCCTGCCGGGGGAGCGGGTCATGATCGGCCTGGTCGAGCGGCTGCTGCTGGGCGCCGAGGTGTCGTTGCTCGGCCTGCTGGCGGCGTGGGCGCTGTGGCTGACGTGGTCGCCGGCCCGCGCCCCGAAGCACCCAGTAGACGCAAATTTCCCGACATATCACAGATTTATCGCTAGTCGATCTTAATCTCGTCTGTTTCGATGCTATTCTCTCCCGCGATCTTCTATGCGGGAGCAGGTGTCATGGCATCGGGCAGATCCATCCGATTCAAGATCTCGACGCTGCTCGTCATCCCCTTGATCTCCCTGATCGCGCTCTGGGGCTTCGCCGCGAGCACGACCACGGGTGAGGCGCTGAACCTCTTCAAGATCGATGCGATCTGGGGGAGTGTGATCAACAACGCCGACGACCTGGTCTCCAGCCTCCAGGTCGAACGCCTGGCCTCCGCCGAACGCCTCGCCGGCACGGCGACCGAGCAGGGGGCCCTGACCAAGGCCCGCGCCAAGGTGGACGCCGCCAGGAAGACCCTGCGCGAGCAGGGCCTGTCGGAGGACGCCCAGGCGGCGATGAGCGACGACATGAAGAAGCAGTTCCAGGTCGTGCTGGACACCGTCGACCGGCTGCCGGAGGTCAGGCGCAAGGTCGACGAGCGCAGGCTCACCCCCGGCAACCTGGTCACCGAGTACGCCAAGGTCTCCGACGAGGTCCACCTGCTCTACTCCAGGCTGACCGTCAGCACCGACCTCGAACTGTCCGTCCAGGCCCATGGCCTGATCGCGGCCGACGAGGTGCGCGAGCTGCTCAGCCGCGAGAACGCCCTGGTCGTCGCCTCCAACGGCCGTCCATCGATGCACGACGTGCACCTGCTGGCCGGCATCGACGGCACCCGCACGTTCCTGTTCCCGAAGGCGCTGGCCAACCTCGACACCGAGCTGCGGGCGCCGTTCGAGAAGCTGTTCTACTCCTCCAGGTACATCACCATGGAGAGCCTCCTGAGGAGCTTCGTCGCCGGCCAGCCGGCCGACATGGACCTCTGGCGCGGCATCGCCGACCAGGTGCTCAAGGACTACAGCGAGGCCGTCTGGGACACCGGGGACAAGCTGCTGGGCCGGATGCAGCCGGCCGGCGTGGTCATCGTGGTCAGGGCCGCGATCGCGGGCGCGCTGGGGCTCATCGCGGTGGCCTTCTCGATCTTCATCTCCGTCCGGGTGGGCCGCAGGATCACCAGGGAGCTGGCCACCCTCCGCCGTACGGCGCTGGACCTGGCCGAGGTCAGGCTGCCCGACGTGGTGACGAAGCTGCGTACCGGCGAGCGGGTGGACATCGAGGCCGAGGCGCCGCCGATCAAGGTCGGCGACAACGCCACCAGCGAGGTCGTCGACCTCGCCGCGGCCTTCGACAGCGTGCAGAGCACCGCCGTGGACGCCGCCGTCGAGCAGGCCAGGCTGCGCGAGGGCGTGGCCGAGGCGCTGCGGAACCTGGCCAGGCGCAGCCAGTCGCTGCTCCAGCGCCAGCTCAGGATGCTGGACGAGATGCAGCGCCAGACCGAGGAGCCCGAGGCCCTGGAGCGCCTGTTCCGGCTCGACCACCTGACCACCCGCATGCGCCGCCACGCCGAGGGCCTGGTGCTGCTCTCGGGCGGCACGGCGGGCCGCAGGTGGCGCGGCGTCATCCCGGTCGAGGACGTGCTGAGCGGCGCCGCCGCCCAGGTCGAGGAGTACACCCGGGTCCGGGTCTACCCGATGCCCGAGTGCGGCGTGTCCGGCTCGGCCGTGGCCGACCTCATGCACCTGTTCGCCGAGCTGATCGAGAACGCCACGTCGTTCTCCTCGCCCGCCAACGAGGTCTCGGTGCGCGGCGAGATGGTCGGCAGGGGCTTCGCGGTCGAGATCGAGGACCGCGGCCTCGGCATGGACGAGGAGACCCGCAAGGCCATCAACGACCGGCTGGCCAGCCCGCCCGAGTTCGACCCCGCGCAGACCGAGCGGCTGGGGTTCGCGGTGGTCGGCATGCTGGCCGCCCGGCACGGCATCAAGGTGACGCTGAAGCTGTCCCCGTACGGCGGCACGACCGCCATCGTGCTCGTGCCGGGATCGCTGGTCGAGCCGATGGCGACGCCGGTGCGGTCGATGGAGTTCGAACCCGTGTCCGTCTCCGTCGTCCGGTCCGAGCGGCCGGTCGACGCGGGGGAGGCGACCGGGCCTGGCGAGCTGCCGCGCCGGGTGCGCACGAGCAAGCGCGCGGGACCCGCGCCGGGCCCGGAGCAGGACCTGCCGCGCCGCGAACGGCAGACGGGCCTGCCGCAGCGGCAGCGGCTCAGGCAGGCGCCCCTGGCCGCGCCGACGCCCCCGGCGCCCGTGGCCGACGAGCGTTCTCCTGAGGAGACCAGGGCGCTGCTCTCCTCACTCCAGTCCGGATGGCAGCGGGGGCGGCAGGAAAGCGACCAGGATGGGGGTTCCCGAGCGTGAGCGGCGAGCACGAGTGGGTTGACGAGGAGGCCGGGCCCGTCGTCCGGCCGTACGCCGTGGCGCGGGGGCGCACCAGGCCCTCGTCCCCGGCCCTCGATCTGCTGGCGACCGTCGTCTCGACGGGACGGCCCGCGCCGGCCAAGGCCGAGCTGAGCGGCCAGCACCGGCGGCTGATGAGCTGCCTGTCCGGTCACTCCAGGCCCGTCGCCGAGGTCGCCTCGGAGCTCGGGCTGCCCGTGGGCGTGATCCGGGTGCTGCTCGGCGACCTGCTGGAGTACGACCTGATCGACGTGCGCCCGCCGCGCGACAAGACCGCCACCCCGACGGAGAGCCTGCTCCGCGAGGTGATCAGCGGGCTGCGCGCGCTCTAGCCCGGCGGCGGGCCGCGCGCGCCCGGGGTCCGCGGCGGGCCGCGCGTCCTAGTTGGCGGCGGTGAGCGTCCGCAGGGAGTGCTCGACCAGGGTGATCATCACTTCCTTGGCCGAGGCCCTGCGCCGCACGTCGCACAGCATCACGGGCACGTCGTCGTCGAGGTCGAGCGCGATGCGCACGTCGTCCACGCTGTGCTGGGACGCGCCCTCGAAGCAGTTGACGGCCACCACGAACGGCGTGCCGCGCTGCTCGAAGTAGTCCACCGACGGGAAGCAGTCGGTCAGCCGCCGGGTGTCGGCGATCACGACCGCGCCCAGCGCGCCGTAGGACAGCTCGTCCCACATGAACCAGAACCGTTCCTGGCCGGGGGTGCCGAACAGGTAGACGACCAGTCCGTCGCGGATCGTGATGCGGCCGAAGTCCATCGCCACGGTGGTGGTCGTCTTGGCCTCCACGCCGTCGAGGTCGTCGACCCCGATCCCGCGGTCGGAGAGCACCTCTTCCGTGCGCAGCGGCTTGATCTCGCTGATCGACCCGACCAGGGTGGTCTTGCCGACGCCGAACCCGCCCGCGATGAGGATCTTCAGCGCGACGGGGTCCTCAGAGAGCACGGAGTCCATTGATCACTTCCTTGAGAATGCGCTCATTCGAACGCGACCCCGTTGCCGAGGGCGACGTCACCGAGATGAGGCCGTGGTCACGCATGTCGCCGAGCAGCACCCGGACGACGCCTACGGGCAGGTCGAGCTCGACGGCCAGGTCGGCCACCGAGATCGGGCTCCGCGCCGCCCGCAGGATGAGCTGCTGTTCCGGACCGTGGTCGTCCGCCTGGTCGGCGAGCGCACGCACGGACGCGACGAGGTCGAAGGCGTCTCCCGACGAGCGCGTCCGGCCTCGGATGAGGGCGAAGGGCCGGACGACGGGCCCGGCCTCCTCGTCGTACCAGCGGGGGGCGTCGGTCATGCCGTTCCCGCGCGCGGGTTGGTGGTGATGTGCTGGCCCACCCGCTTGACCAGCATCGCCATCTCGTACGCGATGTGCCCGACGTCGACGTTCGCCTCGGCGATCACGGCCAGGCAGGTGCCCTGGCCGGCCGCGGTGACGAACAGGAACGCGCTCTCCATCTCCACGATGGTCTGGCGCACGTCGCCGCCGCCGAAATGGCGCCCGGTGCCGCGGGCCAGGCTCTGGAAGCCCGCGGCCACGGCCGACAGGTGCTCGGCGTCCTCGCGGGTCAATCCCTTGGAGTACCCGACGGCCAGGCCGTCGGTGGAAAGGATGACCGCCTGGCGGACGGCGGCGACCCGGCCTGCCAGGTCGTCCAGCAGCCAGTTCAGCTCACCGGTGTTGGTGGTTTGCGCAGTCATGCGTCCCCCTTGCTCATGGGCTCCTCCTCGGAGGCTTCTTCTCGGGCACGTTGGGTTCCCCGCTGGAACGCGGAGAACAGATCGCGTACCTCGTCGGGAGAGCGTTCGGCCTGCGGCTCCGGCTCCGGCGGTTCTTCCTGGAGCTGCGGCGCCAGGTTCGCCTGGCGCACGCGCCTGGGCAGTCCTGCGTGGGTGCCCGAGGTGACCACCGCGAGGGCCTTCTTCGTACGGCTCGGCAGCTCCGCAGGCAGGCCGTCGTCGTCGCCGGCGGTCAGCGCGGCCTGCTCGGTCACCAGCGAGCGCGGCACGAGCACGATGGCCGCGGTGCCGCCGTAGGGCGAGCGGCGGAGCTGGACCTTGACGCCGTGGCGTTCGGCCAGCCTGGCCACCACGAACAGGCCCAGCCGGTCGCTGTCGGCCAGGTCGAACTCGGGCGGCGCGGCCAGCAGCTGGTTGATCGCGGCGTACTCGACGGCCGACAGCCCGAGCCCCTTGTCCTCGATCTCGACGGCGTAGCCGTTGCTGACCACGTCGCCGCGGATCTGGACCACGGTGTCCGGCGGTGAATAGATGGTGGCGTTCTCGATCAGCTCGGCCACGAGATGCGTGAGGTCGGCCGCGGACCCGCCGTCGAACGCGCTGACCGGCATGGCCTCGACGTTGACCCTCGTGTAGTCCTCGACCTCGGCGACCGCGGCCCGGACGATGTCGATCACGGGCACCGGCCTGCGCCAGGCCCGCGCGGGGGGCGCCCCCGACAGGATCATCAGGCTCTCGGCGTGCCGCCGCATGCGGGTGGTCAGGTGGTCGAGGCGGAAGAGCTCCTCCAGCCGGTCGGGGTCGTGCGTGCGGCGCTGCATGCCGTCGAGCAGCCCGAGCTGCCGGTGCAGCAGGCCCTGCTTGCGCCTGGCGAGGTTGAGGAAGACCTGCCCGACCCCGCGGCGCAGCGCGGCCTGCCCGACGGCCGCCGTCACCGCCGTGCGCTGCACGGACGCGAAGGCCCGGCCCACGTCGGTGATCTCCGCCGATCCGCTCACCCTGATGGCCCTGGCCTCCTTCCGCACGTCCACGTCCTCGCCCTTGCGCAGCCTGTCCACGACGTCGGGCAGGCGCACCTCCGCCAGCTCGATCGCGGCGGTACGCAGCCCGTACAGCTCGCCCGCCAGGCGGCGACCGAAGCGTACAGAGATGATGATCGACGCGAGCACGGCTATCAACCCGAGGCCGCCCGCGACGGCGATCTCGACGACCGTGCCGGTCGCGGCCCGCGAGGTCCGGCCGGCCAGCGCCTCGGCGGCGGCGGCGCTGTCGCGGTCCAGTTCGGTGGTGAGCCGGTCCACCGCGCTCCTCCACGCCTCGGCGTCGGCGGGCGGCGTCCCGGTCTTGACGATCCTGGACTCCAGCGAGGAGAAGGTCAGGAACGGCTGGGACGCGAACACCTGCTCGAACGGCCTGCGCAGCGGCACGTCGAGCCCGGCCAGCCCGCGGGCGTGCAGGAACTTCCTGGAGGCCGCGTACTCGGTGAAGGCCGCCCGCTCGGGCTCGGTCAGCCGCTTGTCCACCAGCGCGCCGACGATGAGGGCGTGCTCCCTGGCGATGTACTCCCGGGCGCTGCCCATGGCGTGCAGGGAGGTGGCCTGCTGGAAGACGGTCAGGTCGGAGACGGAGATCAGGTGGTCGTAGAGGGCGAAGACGCTGTCGAGCACCTTGTTGTAGGCGTCCAGGCCGGCCAGGCGGGAGCTGATGCCGCCGTCGATGTCGGCGCGGATGGTGCCGAGCCGGTCGAGGTGGGCGGTCAGGGCTTCGAGCGGCATCCGCAGGTCGTCGCCGATCGCGTCGCCCGCCTCGGTGACGGCGTGCTCGAAGTCGGCCGCCGCCTTGTCCGTACGGGCCCGCTGCGCGCCCAGGGCCTCGGTGAGTTCACGGGTAGTGAGCGCCTCGGCGGAGCGCACCCGTTCGACCTGGAGCTGTACGCCCAGGTCGGTGGAGGTGACGCCGAGTGTTTCGTAGAGCGTGTCGGCCCGGAGGAGTGACTGTGCGTCGCCCATGGTCAGGTTGAGGACGAAACCCCACAGCGCGCTGAGAGACAGGAGGGGTAGCAGCAGCAATAAAAAGATCTTGAACCGAATTGACCGGTTTCGCGAGCCCATGTCCCAACCTCGAGTCGGGGGCATTTCCACACCTTGTGTAAATACACCTCCGGAAGATCGCACAGGAGACTAGCACCGTTTATGGTTCCGGCGCAGTGGGAGGAACAGGATGATTACCGTGATTATTGGGGCATGATCTCGTTCTCCCGGCGGGCCGCGCGCAGCACCCGCCAGAGCCACCCCAGCGCGACCAGCGGGATCACGATGCGTCCGGCCCAGTTCACCGGCGTGTACACGTCCCGGTCTCGACGAGCCGCGCCGGCGACAGGCCGTCGGCGGTGAACAGGGCGTTGAAGGCGTAGCCGGAGCTCTCGAACGCGGCCAGGGCCTCACGCGGTGAGCTCGCGCACGGCCCGGTGCGCGGCCACCACGGCCGCGTCGCCGCCGGCCGCCGGTTCGGTGTCCGACCCGGCGATGGCGATGCGTCCGAACCGCCTGCGGGCGACGTCGGCGGGGAAGGGGCCGTCGGGGTAGAAGGGGTGCCAGGGCCTGCAGTACGCCACCGGCCGCCCGTGCCCCCAGCGGTGGACGGTGACCGCCTCGACGCCGGCCCGGGGGCCCAGCAGCCGGGCCACCTGGTCGCGCACGCCCTCCGCCAGCCGGTCGTACGGCGTCGCCATCATCTCCCGCCGGCCCGCCGCCGCCCCCGCCACGGGCCCCAGCTCCGACCGGCACGGCGTGGCCAGCAGGCGCAACCCCTCGGGCGCGGGCTCGCTCAGGCACCAGAACGCGCCCGTCCAGCGGGTGCGCCCGATCCGCGCCCGGCCGCCGCTCAGCCGCACGCTCGCCTCCAGGACCGGCAGCCGGGCCGCCTGGCCCAACGCCCGCCGCTGCTGCTCGGGCAGGTCGGGCACCAGGTGCGGCACGACCGCGCTCCAGCAGGCCATGATCACCGACTCGGCCCCGACGGTCCTGACCCGATGCCCGTCGAAGTACGCGACCACCACGGACGCGTCCCCGTGCCGTACCGAGACCACCGGGCTGGACGGCCGCAACACCGCCCGCGCGGCCCCGAGCGGGCTCCCGGTCGCGGGCCCGGCCGCCGAGGCGTACCGCGAGGGCTTGTCGAGCCCCAGGCCGCCGAACCCCGGGTAGCCGGCGGCCCAGGCGTCCACCGCCCCGAGCGCCCGGCCGTCGTAGGCCCGTTCGGCGCACGGCAGCGTCCGGCAGAACCGTTCCGCGTCGGGATGCACGCCGCAGACCTCCAGCAGGAACCGGGAGTAGGTCAGCCCGGCCAGGCGCTCCTGCTTGTCCTCCCGCGACAGCCCGGGGAACCAGTCGGGCGGGTCGTCGTGCAGCATGCGCAGGTCGCCGACGGCCCCCGCGGCGAGCGGCAGCTCCTCCAGCCGGCCGGCCGGGACCAGCGTGTCGGCGCCGAAGCTCTCCTTGTCGCACATCACGCGTACGGCCGGGCGCGCGCCGAACCCCGCCGGGCCGCCGTGCTCGCCGGGGTCGCGGTTGTCCAGGACGAGCACGCGGGCCCCCGGCTCCCGGCGCAGCCACTCCTCCGCCGCGCTGAGACCGCTGCGCCCGCCGCCCACCACCACGAGGTCGTAGCTCTCGCCGGTGGGCTCGGGCGGCCCCGCGTGCCGCCAGAAGCGGCCGTCGCGCAGCGCGTGCGGCACGGCGACCGCCTGTGCGGTGTCCCCGCGCAGCCCGCCGGCCGGTTCCGCGGCATTGACGACGGCCTTCGCCGCCGAACATCCCAGAGCGCTCACCGCAATCCCGTCGAACAAGTCACGGCGGGAAATGGGCACATCCATCCCGCGGTCGCGTGGATTCCTGCTCATGAGGGCGATCATCGGCACTTCGGCCAAAAGCCTCACAGGGGCGCGCAGCGGTTCGAGAAACATTTTGCGTGGCCTATTACCGCGAATGCCCGTTTGGAGTAGCGTCCGGAATGGAAGCGAGCGGGGGGAGCGCGGTGGTCGGCAAGCAGGGCAGGGTCACCGGAAAGATCGGCCCAGGGCTCGTCGGCGAGGTCATGATCCCGGTCAGGGGCGGGGTGGAGGCCTTCTACGCCCACCCCAACCTGCCGGACGAGGAGTTCGGCCTCGGCGCCATCGTCGTCGTGGTGGAGTACTTCCCCCCGCGGACGGTTTACGTGGCCAGAGCACTCGTCTAGGGAGGGCCCGATGTCCCCCGAGTTCTTCATCGTCGCCGGAGCCGCGGTCGTCGCGGTCGTCATCGTGATTCTGCTGTTCAAGGCCGTCTGGCGGGTCGCCGAGCCCAACGAGGCGCTGATCATCTCCGGTCTGGGGGCGCGTCGCCGGGGCGAGGGCGTCGACAGCCTGGGCTTCAAGATCATCACAGGCAAGGGCACGGCCGTGCTCCCCGGCTTCCAGGCCGCCCGGCGGCTGCGCCTGGACACCAGGGCGGCCAATCTCCAGGTCTCCTGCGTCACCCAGCAGGGCATCCCCGTGCACATCCGCGGCGTGGTCATCTACAAGGTCGGCGACGACCTGTCCTCGATCGCCAACGCCGCCCGCCGCTTCCTCGACCAGCAGGACTTCATGACCAGCGCGATCCACGAGCTGTTCACCGGGCACCTGCGCTCGATCATCGGCAACCTCACCATCGAGGACCTGATACTCAACCGCGAGCGCCTGACCAGCGAGACCAGGGCCTCGGCCGCCGACGAGATGAGCAAGCTCGGGCTGATCGTCGACTCGCTGCAGATCCAGGAGATCGACGACGAGACCGGCTACATCGCCAACCTCGGCAAGCCGCACGCCGCCAGGGTCGCCGCCGTCGCCCGCATCGCCCAGGCCCAGCGCGACCAGGAGGCCACCGAGGCCGAGCAGATCGCCGCCGCCAACAAGGCCGCCGCCCAGCGCGACGCGCAGCTCAAGCGGGCCGCCTACCAGGCCGAGATCGACCGGGCACAGGCCACGACCCGGCAGGCGGGGCCGCTGTCGGAGGCCAGTGCCCGGCAGGAGGTCGTCGTCCAGGAGACCAGGGCGGCCGAGCTGGAGGCCCAGCTCGCCGAGCAGCGGCTCCAGTCGCAGGTGCGCAAGCCCGCCGACGCCAAGGCGTACGAGACCGTCACGCTCGCGCAGGCCGACCGGGACGCCCGGATCGCGCAGGCCCAGGCCGAGGCCCAGGAGACCGAGCTGCGCGCCGGGGCCCAGGCGAGCCAGGTCAAGCTGGCCGCCGCCGCCGAGGCCGAGTCCGTACGGCTGCGCGGCGAGGCGGCCGGCGCGGCCACCAAGATCGCGGGCGAGGCGGAGGCCCAGGCCGCCCAGGCGCGCGGGCTGGCCGAGGCGCAGGCGGCCAGGGCGCTGGGCCTGGCCGAGGCCGAGGCGATCAGGGCGCGGGCCGAGGCGCTGAAGGAGAACCAGGAGGCGGTCATCGCCCAGCAGCTCGCCGAGCGCTGGCCGGAGGTCGTCGAGGCGGGCGCGAAGGCGTTCGGGAACGTGGACCACATGGTGGTGCTGAACGGCGCCCAGGGCGTGGAGGAGCTTCTGGCCAAGGCGCTCACGCTCGGCGGCACCGGGATCGGCCTGGCCAGGGCGCTGCTCAACGGCGGAAGCCGGAACGGCGCCGAACCCGAAGCCCCTCGCGAACCCGAAATCCCTCGCCAGCCCGAAATTCCTCGTGAACCCCCCGAATTCCGCGAATAGCGACGTTACTCGGCTCCTTACTCGCCCCTTCCTCTAGCGTTTTCGAAAAAGCCGCTAGAGCAAGGGGAGAATTCGTGCTTAAGGCTATTTCGGGGGTATGTCTGAGCATGATGGTCGTCGCCGGATGTTCCGCCGGCGAGGCCGGGAACCAGGCCGCCGGGTCGGCGCAGCCCGCCGCGTCCTCCTCGGCGGTGGAGGCGGCCCGGCTGCGCGCCGCCCTGCTGCCCGTGCCCAAGGGCATGCGCATCGCGTACGGGCCGGAGATGGGGGCGTTCGGCTCGCTCAAGTCCACCCAGGAGGGGCTGGCCGCCATCCAGCAGGCCAAGCTGGAACGTCCGGAGTGCGCCGGGGCCGCACAACTCGACGCGGCCAAGCCGGAGGTCGCCCGGGCGCCCGCCGCCGTGATCGCCTTCTCCGCCGCGCGCGGCTCGATCACGCAGGCCGTCGTGTCGATGCCGTCGGCGTCCATGCCGGCGCCGCTGCCGCCGCAGTGCGCCCTGTACAAGGCCACCGTCGAGGGCGCGGACGTCACCTACCGCACCGCCAAGCTGGCCATGCCGGCCAGGGGCGACGAGTCGCGGGCGTACCTGACGACGGCCACCGGCGGCGACAAGCACGCCCAGATCGGGTCGGTGGTGATCAGGCGGGCCCACCTGATCATGAGCATGCTCGTCGTCGGCGAGAAGGTGAAGGCGGCCGGCCTGTACGAGCTCGCCCGCCTGGCCGACCAGAACCTGGCCCGCGTCACCCGCTGAGGCTCAGATGAGCACGTGGTCGTCCGGGCGGCCGACGAAGGAGAACTGCGCGTTGCGGGTCAGCTTGATGTGGTCGGCCTGCCAGGTGTGCATCGAGGCGTCGGCGCTGCGCCAGTAGACGAAGTTGAACCGGTCGGCCGAGTAGATCTTGACGGAGTCCTCCTTCAGCCGGCGTACCAGCTGGGTGTCCTCCCCCCGCGTGATGTCCGCGAAGCCGTACGAGCGGAACATGTCCGCCTTGCCGAGGAACGTGCCGCCCTGGACGAGGAAGGAGTACCGGTGCTCCAGGCCGGGCAGCCGGAGCATGGTGGTGTTGCTGCCCTCGAAGTACGCGTAGTGCGCCCCCTTGCCGACCAGCTCGGCGTCGGAGTAGTCGAACGCGCGCACCAGGTCCGACAGGTAGTGCTCGCCGTAGAGGTTGTCGTCGTCCATCTTGGCGATCAGGTCGCCCTCGGCGGCGGCGATGCCCAGGTTCATGCAGGCGCCGAGCGTCAGCTCCGGGGCGGCGGGCAGGACGACGACGTCCGTGATGCCGGCCATCCTGGCCTTGTCGGCGACCACCACCGGGTCGATGTCCAGCCCGTGCAGGACCATGACGAGCTGCAGCGGCCGGTGGAGCTGCCGGGCCACCGACGAGATCGCGTGCTCGATCTGCGCGGCCCGGTTGGTCGGCAGCACGACCGAGATCGAACGCGACCGGGGCGCGGTGGCCTGGCCGAGGTTCTGCAGGATCTGGTCCACCCGGTGCGAGAACAGGTGCTTGTCGAAGACCTCCCGCATGGCCAGGTGGCCCATCCTGGCCCGCAGCTCGGGGCTGTTGATCAGGTGCAGCACCTGGTTGTACGACTCGATCGGCTCGCGCGCGATCGGCACCAGCTCGCCGAACGTCTCCTCGATCGCCCGCGACCACCCCGACACCACCGGGGTCGCGCACGCCGACAGCTCGAAGACGCGGCGGGCGCACATGGTCGGCGAGTCGAGCACCGAGTTGACGTTGAGGAAGACCTTGTACATCCGGTACGCGGCCAGCATCTGGTCGTAGGGCAGCTCGCCCACGATGTGCGGCCGGTACTTCTCCGGCCAGGCGTACTTCTCGTCCACCTCGCCGTTGCGGGCGAAGATGTGCAGGCCGAGCTCGCGCACCGGGTCGAGGACGACCTCCATCTGCTCGCGGCGCTCGGGGTGCTTGTCGCGGAAGTACATGCCGGCGAACACGACGTCGTGCAGGCGGCCCTGCTTCTGCTGGATCGGGTTGTGCACCCGCGGCTGGGCGGCGAACTGCAGCACGTCGACCCGGTCGTGGCCGAGCACCTCGCGGTACTTCGGCACCATGTCGCCGTCGCAGGTGAACACGTGGTCGAACAGCTTGGCCGTGTCGATGAAGAAGTCGAAGTTCGGCGGGTCCTCCTTGTTCCAGAAGACCGTCGGGATGCCCTCGGAACGGCACCAGGCGACCAGGTCGCGCAGCGGCTCCTTGGGGGCGTTCGTGCCGGTCATCTGGTAGCGCCAGCGGCCCTGGTTGCCGTGCCAGGCCGACTCGCAGAACAGCAGGTCGGGGCGCTTCTCGGCGAAGATCTCCGGCCAGTCCTTGAGGCCGAACTCGATCTGGTCCCACTCGTACCTGAAGGCCATCCTGGAGAAGTCGTCCAGGATGACCGCCACCTTGAGGTCGGGCCGGTTGACCGGGCCGAGCGGCCACTTCGCCGCCGGCACCTCGACCAGCGGCGGGCGGTGGTTGGCGAGCTCGACCGCCTCGGTGACCGGCATGGGCGGCTTGGGCGCCCTGTCCTTCGACCGGACCGCGTCCACGATCTTCCCCGGGCTCTTCGAGCCCAGGGCCTCACCCAGCTTGAACGTGCGCTTGGCCTGGGTGGCCGCCAGCTTCCAGCCCGCGTACGCGGCCTTGGCCTCGGCGATCTCCAGCCGCCGCCGCAGCTCCCTGACCTCGGCCTCGTACCGCTCGATGAGCTTGCGCTCCTCGGGCAGCCAGTTGACGGGTCCCAGTCGCTGGAATGCGGGGGGCTCAGGGTTTTCGGCCATGGTCATACGCCTATCGCTCAGCGGAGGTATGTCATAGTACGGCGGATTCAGCCGCTATTCGGGGCGTTTGGCCTGGGAAGCGGGAGCCAGGTTGTCGCCCTTCAGCCACGCCGCGATCACCGTCGCGATGCGCGGACCGGCCTTGCCGTCCCACAGCACCGGCAGCTCGCCGGCCGGCGTGGCGGCGCCGTCGGCGAGCGCCTTCTCCGCCGCGGCGGGCAGCAGCGCGGGCGTGACCAGGCGGTTCGTGCCGTGCGTGATCGTGATCGGCCGCTCGGTGTTGGGCCGCAGCGTCAGGCAGGGGACGCCCAGCATGGTCGTCTCCTCCTGCACGCCGCCGGAGTCGGTGACGACCAGCGCCGCGCCCCGGACGAGTGAGAGGAAGTCCACATAACCCAGCGGCTCGATGACCTTGATCGCGTCGCCGTCCACCAGACCCGCCTCGGCCAGCCGCGCCTTGCCGCGCGGGTGCACCGGCACCACGACCGGCGTCCGCCGCGACACCTCCAGCACCGCCTCGACCAGTTCCCTGGCGGCCTCGGCGGTGTCCACGTTGGCCGGGCGGTGCAGGGTCGCCACGGCGTACCGGGCCGGCAGATCGAGCCGCGCCACCACCGGCGCCGGGTCCAGCGAGGGCAGCGCGGCGAACAGGCTGTCGATCATCGGGTTGCCCACCAGGTGCACCTTGGCCGGCGGCACGCCCTCCGACGCCAGATAGGCGAGGGCCTCGGGCGAGGTGACGAACAGCAGGTCGGCCAGCGCGTCGGTGACGACCCGGTTGACCTCCTCGGGCATGCCCCGGTCGAACGAGCGCAGCCCGGCCTCGACGTGCGCCGTCCTGATGCCGAGCTTGGCGGCCACCAGGATCGCGGCCAGCGTCGAGTTCACGTCGCCGTAGACCACGACGAGGTCGGGCTCCTGGGCGACGAAGACGTCCTCCAGGCCCACGAGCAGGGCCGCGGTCTGCCTGGCGTGCGTGCCGGAGCCCACCGCCAGGTTGGCCACCGGCTCGGGCAGGCCGAGGTCGGCGAAGAAGACGTCCGACATCAGCGCGTCGTAGTGCTGACCGGTGTGGATGATGCCCTGCCGCACGCCGAGTTCACCGAGTGCACGCACCACCGGGGCCGCTTTCACGAAATTGGGACGAGCACCCAAAACGTGCAGGACCAGGGGGTTCTCCCTCATTGACCTCGCCTTTCATAGCGGAAGGGAAAAAACGCTGCCTATGGTACGGTCACCGCGTGGCATCCGACGCCAGTCGTCAAGACTCCTCCAAGGTTTCCGCGAAGTCCGCCCGGGCCGGCGTCGGGGGACTTCTCAAAGGCTTCGTCCAGCACCCCGTCATCGTTTCCCGCGTCGTCGTGACCAAGGTCAAGTCCGACCCCGTCCGCGTGGCGCAGGCCGCCGCCGACGCGCTCCCGCCCAAGCTGCGCCCGATCGTCGGCAGCGTGGCCTGGCCCGCCGCCCGCGGCGCCCGGCGCATGGTGCGCAAGCTCGGCATGCGCATGATCAAGGCGCCGTGGAACGAGGCGAAGGCCCACTGGGACGCCGGCCGGGTCGCCCAGGCCGCCGAAGTGCTCGACGCGTACACCAAATACCCCTTCGTCAAGCGCAGGGCCGCCTACTACCGCGGTGAGCTGGCCGCCATCAGCCCCGACCCGATCCCGCCGGCGCCGAAGGTCGCCATCGGCGGGCGCGTCGAGGGCCGCGTGCTGCACCTGGTCACCAACGCGCTGCCGTACACGCAGGCCGGTTACACCGTGCGGACCCACAGGATCGTCACCTCCCAGAAGGCGGCCGGGCTCGACCCGCACGTCGTGACGAGCTGGGGCTGGCCCATGCTCCAGGGGCACGCCGACGCGCCCGCACAGGAGGAGATCGACGGCATCCCCTACTACCGCCTGCTGCCCGACGGGCACGGCGAGGTGCCGTTCGAGATGCGCGGCCGCATGGTCAAGGGCGCCGAAAGCGTCACCCGCCTGGTCGAGCAGCTGCGCCCGCAGGTCCTGCACGCCGCCACCGACCACCGCAACGGCTCGGTCGCCCACGCCGTCCGCGACCGGACGGGCACCCCGTTCGTCTACGAGGTGCGCGGCTTCCTGGAGGAGACGTGGGCCTCCCGCGACCCGATCCGGGTCGGCAGCCAGCGGCACGTGCTCCAGCGCGAGCGCGAGGCGTTCCTCATGCGGGAGGCCGACGCGGTCGTCACGCTGGCCGAGACGATGGCCACGGAGATCGTCGAGCGCGGCGTGCCCAGGGAACGCATCCACCTGGCGCCCAACGCCGTCGACGACACCCTGCTGTCGGCCCACTACGACGGCGCCTCGTTCCGCGACGCGTACGGCATCGCCCCCGGCGAGATCGTGGTCGGCTCGGTGTCCAGCATCGTGGCCTACGAGGGCTTCGCGACCCTGCTGCGCGCCGCCGCGCTGCTGCGCGACGACCGCACGCCGGTGCGGGTGCTCATCGTGGGCGACGGCGCCGAGCGGGAGAACCTGCTCGCCCTGGTCGAGGAGCTGGGGCTGCGCGACGCCGTCCTGCCCGGCCGGGTCGGCCCCGACGAGGCGCTGCAGGCCCAGGACGCCATCGACATCTTCGCCTGCCCGCGCGAGGACCTGCGGGTCTGCCGGCTCGTCACGCCCCTGAAGCCGGTCGAGGCGATGGCGCTCGGCAAGCCGGTGGTGCTCAGCGATCTGCCCGCGTTGTCCGAGCTCGTCGGCTCCGACGGAGCCGGCCTGCTGGTGCCTGCCGGCGACCCGGCCGAGCTGGCCAAGGCGATCGCCGGCCTGCGCGAGGACCCGGCCAGGCGGGCGGAGATGGGCGAGGCCGGACGCGCCGAAGTCGCCGCGAAGCGGACCTGGAGCCGCGTTGCCGAGACTTATCAAGCTCTATACCGATCGCTTGCCGAAAGATGACCTCCACGTTGCCTGTACGTTGTGATGGGTTCGGTCGCATTAGGCGTGAGCTAGGTGGACTTGAGATAACCTTTGCGACCATGAAGTGTTGTTTCCGGCTCTCGAAGGCACTGCTGTGACAGAAATCGACTTGGCTGTCATCGGCCTCGGCTACGTCGGCATGCCGCTCGCGAAGGAAGCGGTGGCCGCCGGGCTGCGGGTCGTCGGCGTGGACGTGGACCCCCGGAAGGTCGACGCGCTCAACGCCGGGCAGTCCTACATCGATGACCTGACCGACGCCGACCTCGATCACATGCTGGCGAACGGATTCAGCGCGACGCTGGACGACTCCGTGCTGGCCAGAAGCAACACGATCGTCATCTGCGTGCCCACCCCGCTGGACGAGGACCACCGTCCCGACCTGTCCGCGGTCGAGGGCGCGACCAAGGCCGTCGCCCGCAACCTCAGCAAGGGCACGCTCGTCGTGCTCGAATCCACCACCTGGCCCGGCACCACCGACGAGGTGGCCCGCCCGCTGCTGGAGCAGTCGGGCCTGGCCGCCGGCGTGGACTTCCACCTGGCCTTCTCGCCCGAGCGCATCGACCCGGGCAACCCGAAGTTCGGGCTCAAGAACACCCCGAAGGTCGTGGGCGGCTACACGCCGGTCTGCCGCGACCGGGCGACGGCGTTCTACAAGCAGTTCATCGAGCAGGTGGTGCCGGTCAGCGGCACCCGCGAGGCCGAGATGGCCAAGCTGCTGGAGAACACCTACCGGCACGTCAACATCGCCCTCGTCAACGAGATGGCGATCTTCTGCGACGAGCTCGGCATCAACCTGTGGGAATCGATCGAGGCCGCGGCCACCAAGCCGTTCGGCTTCCAGAAGTTCCTGCCGGGGCCGGGCGTCGGCGGTCACTGCATCCCCGTGGACCCCTCGTACCTGTCCTACACCGTGCGCAAGCTCGGCTACCCGTTCAGGTTCGTGGAGCTGGCCCAGGAGATCAACGAGCGCATGCCGTCCTACGTGGTGGCCCGCGTCCAGCGACTGCTGAACAGACATAAGAAGCCCGTGAACGGCGCCCGAGTGGTTATGCTCGGCGTCACGTACAAACCGGATATCGCCGACGAACGGGAAACTCCGGCTCTGCCTGTGGCGCGTGCGCTGCTGGAGCTGGGGGCCGACCTCTCGTTCGCCGATCCGTACGTCAAGGAGTGGTCGGTCGACGGCACTCCGGTGCCACGGGAAGAGGATCTGGCCGAGGCCGTGGTCAACGCCGACGTGACGCTGCTGCTGCAGCAGCACGCCGCGTTCGATCTGGCCATGGTCGAGGCGAAGGCCAAGCTCGTGCTGGACACCCGCGGTGTGCTCACCGAGGGTGAACGCGTCGAGCGGCTGTAGCGACGGAGGGCTGCGCGCAGTGCACGTGCTCGTCATGACGGTGGTGCATAACCCCGAGGACGCGAGAATTCTGCATCGGCAGATCCGTGCCCTCGTGGATGCCGGTCATGAGGTCACGTATGCCGCCTCCTTCTCGGCGCACGGGGTCGTACCGCGTCCATGGGTCAACGGCGTCGATCTGCCCAGGGCCGCCCAGCGCAAACGCATGGCGGCCGTCTGGGCCGCCCGGCGGCTGTTCAAGCGCATGCGGAACAAGGTCGACCTGGTCCTGATCCACGACCCGGAGCTGCTGTTCGCGGTCTGGGGCGTGCGCAACCGGCCGCCGGTGGTGTGGGACGTGCACGAGGACACCCCGGCGACGTTGTCGCTCAAGCCGTGGCTGCCCTCGTTCCTGCGCCCGCCGGTGCGCTTCTTCGCGCGCATGCTGGAGGGCACGGCCGAGCGGCACATGCACCTCCTGCTGGCCGAGACCGCCTACGCGGGCCGGTTCAAGCACGCCCATCTGATCGTGCCGAACGAGACCTGGGTGCCGGACTCGGTGACGCCTCCGGGCGACGACCGGGTGGTCTACCTCGGGTGGTTGTCGCGGGCGCGCGGGGTGTTCGAGGCCGTCGAGGTGGCCAAGCTGCTGCAGCCGTACCGGGTGACGGTGGAGCTGATCGGGTACGCCGATCCGCAGAGCCGTCCCATGCTCAACCAGGCCGTCGCCGACGGCCTGCTGGAGTGGCGTGACTTCATGCCCAACGACGAGGCGCTCAAGCGGCTAGACGGGGCGCTGGCCGGGCTGTCGCTGCTGCACGACGAGCCCAACTACCGGCACTCGATGCCCACCAAGATCGTGGAGTACATGGCGCACGGCATCCCGGTCATCACGACGCCGTCACCGCGCGCGGTCGAGCTGGTGGAGCGGTACGACAGCGGCGTCGTCGTGCCCTGGGAGGACCCGAAGGCCGTCGCGCAGGCGGCGCTGACGCTGCGGGACGACGTGCGCGAACGGCGGGCGCAGGGCGCTCGCGGGTACGCCGCGGCCCGCGCGAACCACCACTGGCCGAACTCGGCCAAGCGGTTCGTGACCCAGCTTGAGGCATGGGCCGGGATCACGCGATAGCGGTTCATCTCCGGCAGATCATGAGAGCGGTAGGTTCCTGAACGTGCGATGGCTCTTCCTGCTCGTGGGCGCAGCCGTCCTGGCGGTGGTCGCGGTGGTGATCATCCTCTTCCCGTCGTCGTCCGAGCGGCCGGTCGCGTCCTCGTCGAGCACGCCGAAGCCGTCCAGGACCGTCTCGACGCCGCTGCCGCCGAAGGTCAAGGAGTTCACCGACCCCTGTGGAACGTTCGACACCACGACCAAGAACTTCTACGCCGTCACCGGCTACTGGATCACGCCGAAGTCGAACCCGTGCACCTGGCGTCACCAGCTCCAGGAGATCCACCGCGCCGGCGGCGACACGATCATCAGGATCGGGTACGGCCTGCAGTTCCGCGGCGTCTCCGACACCGGTGAGGTGCTGTCGAAGGACGGGACGCTCGACCCGCTCTACAAGGCGTGCGAGGAAGACGGCCTGACCTGCCACGACGCGGCCGAACGGGACCTGCGCAAGGCCAACCCCGGCAACCGGATCGGGCGCACGTACGTCTACCGCACCGACGAGGCGTTCGGCGGCGGCCTGTTCCGCTGCCCCAAGATGGAACACAGCGTCAAGGTCGGCGACCGCATCTACTACCGCATGGTCGCCCCTCCGGACGGCTCCGACGACGCCACCTGCGACTTCACCAAGAAGGCCACGTCGTACGACCTGATCCTGGTGGCCGGCTCGGCCAAGGACAGCCTGAACGAGCTGCTCGACCTGGCCGACCAGTTCAGCATGCGGGTGTTCCCCGCGCTGCCGCTCGCCCCGCGCGACTCCGAGACGCCGACCAGGGCGAACAGGCGGCACCTCGGCACCCTCACCACGCTGACCCGGCGCATCCTGCAGGACTACGGCGTGCGTTTCGCCGACCGGCAGGCCCTGGGCGGCGTCTACCAGCCGTTCGAGGTCCAGATGGCGGCCACGCTGGCCACCAACCCCACCCTTGAGGTGTACGCCGACCAGCACCGGATCGTGGAGCAGGAGCTGGGCAAGCCGATCCTGATCAGCCCGTACCTGGACGCGCGCAAACGGGTCGGCTTCGGCCAGACGCCGGCCCAGGTGGCCGAGGCGTTCAAGGCGCTGGCGCGGACCGGCGTCGGCATCATCGCCCCGCAGGACAGCCGGGGGACCGGCAAGGTCGGCCTGTTCTGGCCGGACGAGCGCGACACCGAGGTGGACGACCGGCTGCGTCCGGTGGTGGGCGAGGCCACGTACGGCACCGCGTACCACGGCTCGACCCGCGACTACTACCGGGAGATGGCCAAGGCCCGCGACGAGATGCTCCAGGCCGGTCACGAGGTGGAGCTGTGGGCGAACGTGGAGGCGTTCGAGCCGTCCGGCAAGCAGCCGTGCGCCCCGCAGGGCACCCGCGGCCAGACGGACAAGAAGCGCCTCGACCAGGCCGTCACGATGGCCGGCCGGTACGTCCAGAAGATCGTCTCCTACATGTGGAGCGATTTCATGACCTGCGGCGACCCCTCGCTCCAGGACGAGATCGCCGGCGACTGGCAACGCCCGATCGCCGTGGACGCCATCAGGCGGGCCCGCGACCCGCAGGACGGCGTCGAGGTGCGCGGCTACAACCTCGACGGCAGCACCGTGCTCGTCGAATGGTCCGGCGGCACCAAGGAGCTGGTGGTCTCGGCCGTCGGCTGGCTGGACAAGGACCCGCTGGAGGAGCATCCGGCCCGGATGGCGACGGCCTGGGTGCCGTTCGACTGGACCCAGGTGCCGCCCGGGGAATGGGTCAAGATAGGGATCAAGGGGGCGTCCGGCAAGGAGGCCACGACGCCGCTCCACGTACGCATATCCGCATAGGGCAGACGGGACTCCGTGTAACGTGCCGTCCATGGTCCCGAGCATCCCGGTCAGCGTCGACCTGGTCGTGCTCACCGTACGCAACCATGCACTCAGCGCCCTGGTGTGGCGGCGCGACAACCCGCCGTTCCTGCGCCGCTGGTCGCTGCCGGGCGGCTTCATCCAGCTCGACGAGGACCTGCCGGCCGCCGCCCACCGCGTGCTGGCCGAGCGGGCCGGGCTCCCGGGCGCCCCGGTGCACCTGGAGCAGCTCCAGACGTACGGATACCCCGACCGCGACCCGCGCCAGCGCGTGCTGAGCGTCGCCTACCTGGGCCTGGCCCCCGACCTGCCGGCCTCGGAGAAGGCGCACATGAGCTGGCAGCCGGTCGAGGCGCTGGCCGTCATGGCCTTCGACCACCGCCGCATCATGCTCGACGGGGTCGACCGCGCCCGCGCCAAGCTGGAGTACACGCCCCTGGGGGCGGCCTTCTGCCCGCCGGAGTTCACCGTCGCGGACCTGCGCCGGGTGTACGAGATCGTCTGGGGGCGCCCCCTCGATCCCCGGAACTTCCACCGGAAGGTCACCAAGGCCGAGGGTTTCCTGGTGGAGACCGGCTCCACCACCACCAGAGACGGCGGCCGTCCCGCCAAGCTCTACCGTCGCGGGCCCGCCGAGCTCCTCCACCCGCCCATGCTCCAGGAGTGACCGCCCGCCCATGAACACCCCGAACGACCTCATGGACGTCATCGAGACCCCTCGCCTGTCGCTGGTGCCCCTGCGGGTCGAGCACGCCGCGGAGATGGCGGCCGTGCTCGCCGACCCGCGCCTGCACGAGTTCATCGGCGGCGCCCCCGCCGCCGAGCAGGAGCTGCGCGCCCGTTACGAACGTCTGGTCGCCGGCCCGCCCGGCTGGCGCAACTGGGTGCTCCGCCTGCGCGCCGACGGCCGGCTGACCGGCTACGTGCAGGCGACCGTCGAGGCGGACACGGCCGAGATCGCCTGGGTGGTCGCGGTGCCCTGGCAGGGCCGCGGCCTGGCCGCCGAGGCCGCCCGCGCCCTGGTCTCCTGGTGCGACACCCACGACATCGGCACGGTCATCGCCCACATCCACCCCGGCCACACGGCCTCCGCCGCGGTCGCCGCCCACGCCGGCCTCCACCCCACCGACCTCGTGCACGACGGCGAGATCCGCTGGGAACGCACCCGGCCATGAGCCTTCTCGACGTGCGGGGGCTGGCGGATGCTTCATCGGGCGTGGCCTTTTAAGGTAGTTCTATGCCTCGTTTCCGCCACATCCTGGACACCATGCCCCCCTACAAGCCGGGCAAGGCCGTGGTCTCCGCCGACGGCCGGTCGTACAAGCTCTCCTCGAACGAATCCCCCTACGACCCGCTGCCCTCCGTGGTCGAGGCCGTCGCCGAGGGCGCCCGGCAGATCAACCGCTATCCCGACCCCGGCGCCGTCGGGCTGACCGAGGCCCTCGCCGAGCGGTACGACGTGCCGTTCGAGCACATCGCACTGGGCGCCGGCTCTGTCACGGTGGCCCAGCAGCTGTTCGAGTCGGTCGGCGAGCCCGGCGTCGAGGTCGTCTACGCGTGGCGGTCGTTCGAGGCGTACCCGTTGCTGGCGGACCTGTCGGGGGTCACGTCCGTCCAGGTGCCGCTGGCGGGCGAGGACCACGACCTGGACGCCATGGCGGAGGCGATCACCGACCGCACCCGCATGGTCTTCGTGTGCAACCCCAACAACCCCACCGGCACCGCGATCCGCCGCGACGCCCTGGTGTCCTTCCTCGACCGCGTGCCGGAGAACGTGCTCGTGGTCCTGGACGAGGCCTACCGCGAGTACGTCCGCGACGAGGACGTCCCCGACGGCCTGACGCTCTACCGCGACCGGCCGAACGTCTGCGTGCTGCGCACCTTCTCCAAGGCGTACGGGCTGGCGGGCCTGCGGGTCGGCTACCTGATCGGGCACGAGCCCGTGGCCGCGGCCGTCCGCAAGACGATCATCCCGTTCGCCGTCAACCACCTCGCGCAGATCGCCGCCGTCGCCTCCCTGAAGGCCGAGGACGAGCTGCTGGAGCGGGTCGAGCGGGTGGTCAAGGAGCGCAGCCGCGTCCGCGAGTCGCTGATCGAGCAGGGCTGGACGGTTCCGCCGACCGAGGCGAACTTCGTCTGGCTGCGGCTCGGCGAGCGCACCCTCGACTTCGCCGCCGCCTGCGCGGTGGAGGGCGTGGCCGTCCGGCCGTTCGCGGGTGAGGGGGCCCGGGTGTCCATCGGCGACCCCGAGGCCAACGACGCCTTCCTCGCCGCGGCCAAGGAGTTTCGCGGTTAGGCGCTGACCTCTTCGGCGAGGGCCGCGGTCCTGGTCCTGGCGCGTCGTTCGGTGGAGACCACCAGGGCGACGCCCACCAGGATCACCGCCCCGCCGGCGATGATCTGCGGGGTCACGCTCTCGTTCACGACCAGCACGCCGAGGATCACTGCGACGACCGGGTTGACGTAGGCGTACGTGGAGACCAGCGAGATCGGCGCGTTGCCCAGCAGCCAGGTGTAGGCGGTGAAGCCGACCAGCGATCCGACCAGCACCAGGTAGGCCAGCGCCACCCAGGAACGCCCGGAGATCGCCGCCAGGTCGAGCCGTTCGCCGAGCGCCGTGCCGGTCACGGCCAGGCCGGCGCCGCCGATCAGCATCTCGATCGAGCTGGCCGCGAACGGGTTGGCGGGCATGGGGATGCGCGCCGACAGGAACGAGCCGACCGACCACGAGAACGAGGCGACCAGGATCACCACGATCCCGGTGACGTCGACCGACTGGCCGCCGGTCAGCGACAGCGCCGCGACGCCGCCGAACCCGACGAGCACGCCGGCCAGCGTCAGCACGGCCGGCCGGTCCCTGACCAGGATCCGGAACACGACGAGCCAGAGCGGCACCGAGGCCACGAGCAGTGCGGCCAGCCCGCTGGAGATGTGCTGCTCGGCCACGGCGACCATGCCGTTGCCGCTGGTCAGCAGGAGCAGGCCGACCAGCCCGGCCCCGCAGACCTGCCGCCACGACACCCGGAACGGCTCCAGGCCCTTCCTGATCAGCAGGAAGCCGCCGAGCAGCAGCGCGGCCGTCACGAAGCGCAGCGCGCCGCTCAGCATGGGGGGCATGGTCTCGATGGCGATCCTGATGCCGAGGTAGGTCGAACCCCACACCACGTACACGATCGCCAGGGCGCTCCAGACAAGGACGGGAGCCCGGCTGTCAGTGGTGTTCGCACTCATGGGTCATGACTTTATCGGGCGACTCCGACAAAGCACCTGCGGGTATCGGACTTAGGACTTTGGCGCGATATTAGCGACAGGCGGCTTTTGTGCCACTGTTGAGCGGGCGGGCCGGCTGAGACGATCGCGACTGACCAGCAATGAAGGGAAATGTCGTAGATGTCAGCCGTCACCTCCACCCCGGCCGCCCCCAACGCCGCCGCCCTCGCCCACTTCGCCGCCCGCCTGGCCTTCGAGACCGACGTCTCCGACGTGGCCGCCGACCTGGCCGCGGGTGCGCCGGGCGTCGTGGTCGTGGACTCGCGCAGCCGGGAGAGCTGGGACCAGGGGCACGTCCAGGGAGCGGTGCACCTGCCGACGGCCGAGATCGCCGCCGGGGCCGCCGCGCTGGTCCCCCGGGACGCCACCGTCGTCACCTACTGCTGGGGCCCCGGCTGCAACGGCGCCACGCGGGCCGCACTGGAGTTCGCCAGGCTCGGTTACGCGGTCAAGGAGATGCTCGGCGGCTTCGAGTACTGGGCCAGGGAGGGCTTTCCGGTCGAGACCGCGTCCGGAGTGAGGCGGCGGCCGATCGACGCCCTGACGGCGCCGGTGTCGGGGATCGCGTGCGCCTGCTGAAGCCGGTGGCGGGGTCGCGTGCGCCTGCTGAAAGCGTCCCAGGCGGGTTGTGGTGACCGGCTATATCCGGACATGCCCGCCGGTCCGACAGTGCCGCCAAACCGCCTCACAGCCCCTTGCGGACGCCTTCCGCAAAAAGGATGGCGCCGAAGGGGCCGTGCGGGAAAGTTTGGCGCCCCCGTCCGAATCCCGTCGATCGGGGGCGTGGGAGAACATACCCGCATCTACTCGGGTCAACCAATAAGTCCCCAAGAGTCAAGGGGATTGTCCGTACCCTTGACTCCCCAGGTCAAGAAATCGGCACCCGTCGCCCCTGAAATGGGGCGACGGGCCCCGTACGGTCACCGCGGGCCGAGCTTCTCCACGATGAGCCGATAGAGCTGGCGCGGACGCCCCGGCTGCGGGGTGCGGTTCGGCGGAAGCGGCCACGCGAGTCCCTCGTCAACCAGCGTGCGCAGCAACCGCCGAGCCGTGCGCGGCGTCACCCCGAGCATCTTGCCTGCGCCCTCGGCGTCGACCACCGTGTCGCCGCCTTCGAGCTTGGCCGCCAGCCTGGCCAGTACCTCCACGCCCTTCGGCTTGAGCGCGGTCGACCCGGTGGGTGGCATCCGGGGGGCCGGGATGAGGGCCCGGCCCTCGCGGTCCACCGCGAACCCCTGGGCCTGCTTGCCGGCCTGGGTACGGGCCAGCGCGGCCCGCGCGTGCGACTCCGCGTCGTGTGTCGTCCGCCCCATCCCGACGCCCACCTCGACCGCCAGCCCCAGCTCGTCCCGGATCCTGGCCGCGAAGGGCAGCACCCTGAACCCGTCGGTGGCCGCGGCGATCGAGCCCCTGGTCGCGGTGACCAGGTAACTGTGATCGTCGATCGGCCAGACCGTCGCGTTGATCCGGTTCGCCTCCTGGACCAGCAACCGGTGCAGCGACAGCCGCAGCTCGTCGCGCCAGTAGCGCGGCGCCGCGCGCCGCACGGGCTCGCGCAGCGTCGGCACCTCCACCAGCACCACGGTGAGCTGCGACTCCTCCAGCCGGTGATGCGCCCCGAGCAGCGCCGCGGTGTGCAGCGCCGTCCGGACCGCGGCCGAGGTCGGCCTGATCCTGATGACCGGCACGCCCGCGGCGTGCAGGCGTTCGGCCACCGCGGGCAGGCACGTCAGTGCCCCCGAGGTGGCTCCCTGACGGGCCAGCCGTTCGTGGTAGGCCGCGATCGTGCCCGTCGCTCCGGGCTCGTCGCGGCTGTGCACGTCCGTGGCGGGTATGCCGAGGTCGGTGTACGCCTCCTCGACATCCGCCCTGCTGACCACGTCGACGCTGACCCGTTGCGGGTCCATCCGAGTGTCAAGTGCGGCCTTCGCCAGCGCCGCCACCAATGCCGCTCCGCCGAGTTGCACGTAGGTCGCGGGCATCGTCAGCACGCCTGATCGCCTGGCCAGGTCATAAGGGACCGGGCTGGCGAACAGACACGCGTCGACACCGGGACCGAGCCGCGTCACCTTGTCGGGCGCCTCCTGCTCATCGCGGTACGCGGCCGCGACCAGGCGACACGGCAGCGGTGCCGCGGCGTGACCCATCAGCATGACTCGCTCGACCAGGTCGTGGGGTCCGACCACGCCGATGGTGAGGTCCGGTGTCATGGCGCCCGGGCGTGACACTCGGGGAGTTTCTTCGGCCCTCTCGACCAATGTTCGTCCCATCCTGCCGTCCGTTGCAGTGCTCTCTTTTGGAACGATCGCTCGCGGGGGCCGTAATGTCACGCCCGACTTTTCCGGAAAGTCGTTCTGGTTGACCGCCCGACAAGATGTCTCAGCAGCTCAACGCGGTTTTTCTCATGTTTTTTAGCGCTCAGAAATCTCTCGTGTAATGTCCGCGCCGAGCGCGCGCATTCGCGCCGCGAGATGTGCGTGGCCGCGATCGATGAGGTATCCGGACTCGATGACGGTCTCTCCTTCGGCCGCCAGACCGGCGAGCACGAGCGCGATACCGGAGCGCAGATCGTGGGCCGTGACTTGTGCGCCCTTGAGCGGAGTGCGCCCGCGTACGACGGCCCTGCTGCCGTCGACCTCGACGTCGGCGCCCATCTTGTTGAGCTCGCCGGCCAGGGCGAAGCGGCCGTCGAAGATGCGCTCGTGGATGTAGCTCGTGCCGTCGGCCAGGGCGGCCACCGTCATCATCGGCGACTGCAGGTCGGTCGCGAACCCGGGATAGGTGTCGGTGATGATGTTGATGGGCCGCAGCGGACGGTCGCACCGCACGTGCAGCACCGCTCCCTGCCGGGCGAAGTCGACGCCCATCTGCTCCAGCTTGTAGCGGACGACGCCCAGGTCGAGGCCGGTGCCCACGAGGCTGAGCTCGCCGCCGGTGATCGCCGCGGCCATCGCGAACACGCCCGCGTCGAGCCGGTCGGGCATCACGGTGTGCTCGACGGCGTGCAGCTCCTCCACGCCCTCGACGGTGATGAACCCGGTGCCGCCGCCGCTGATGCGCGCGCCCATCTTGGCGAGCATGTCGATGACGTCGAGCACTTCCGGCTCAAGGGCCGCGTTCTCGATCACCGTCGTGCCCCTGGCCAGGGCGGCGGCCATGATCAGGTTCTCGGTGCCGGTGTGGGAGGGCGTGTCGAGGTAGAGCGTCGCGCCGGTCAGGCCGCTGGCCTTGACGTGGATGACGGTCTCGCCCTCGTCGACGACCGCGCCCAGCCGCTTGTAGCCCAGGTAGTGGAAGTCGAGGTTGCGGCTGCCGAGGTTGCAGCCGCCCACGCCCTCCACGATCGCCTCGCCCAGCCGGTGGAGCAGCGCGGGCGTGAACAGCACCGAGCCGCGGAA
Organism: Nonomuraea sp. NPDC005730; assembly: GCF_040630865.1. Classification (NCBI taxonomy): domain Bacteria; kingdom Bacillati; phylum Actinomycetota; class Actinomycetes; order Streptosporangiales; family Streptosporangiaceae; genus Nonomuraea; species Nonomuraea sp. NPDC005730. Next base: position 41,910 of record NZ_JBEXYK010000045.1, on the reverse strand, counting down.
CCGGCGCGCGATCTCGGCCGGCAGCACGGGGCTGCTCAGCCGGGAGGCGTCGATGACCAGCGTGCGCTCGGACTCGTGCAGCTCCACGTACGCGCCGATCGCCTCGGCCAGCTCGACCGCGCGCCGGACGTCTTCGATGATCGGCACGTTCCGCAGCACGGTACGGCCCTTGGCGGCGAGCAGAGCCGCACCGATCATGGGAAGCACGGCGTTCTTCGCGCCCTGGATGAACGCGGTTCCACGCAGTGCATTGCCACCGCGCACGCGGTAACGGACCATTTCGTGCGGCTCCTTGAAATCAACGGTGAGGCTCGATCGGGCCAACAGTAGTGGCTGACACCAGGTGACCCAGCCGAATCATCCGCTAAAGGGAGCCCCCGTGACGCGCTCATACGCTTCTAGGTATCGCTGCCTTGTGCGCTCGACAACGTGCTCGGGAAGTCGAGGTGGGGGGTTTCCGGAGGATTTGTCCCATCCGGATTCGGGCGAGAGTAGCCAATCACGTACATATTGCTTATCGAAAGAAGGTTGCGCCCGGCCCGGCTGCCATTCGTCGGCCGGCCAGAACCGCGACGAGTCCGGCGTCAGCACCTCGTCGCCCAGCGTCAGCACGCCGTCGGCGTCGAAGCCCAGCTCGATCTTGGTGTCGGCCAGGATGATGCCGCGCTCGCGGGCGATCTCCGCGCCGCGCGTGTAGACGTCCAGCGTGATGCGCCGCAGCTCGTCGGCCGTCTCCGCGCCGACCTCGGCGACCACCTGCTCGAAGGAGATCGGCTCGTCGTGCTCTCCCTGCGGGGCCTTCGTCGAGGGGGTGAAGATCGGCTCCGGCAGCCGGGAGCCGTCCTCCAGCCCCGGGGGCAGCGGCACCCCGGAGACCGTGCCGGTCGCGCGGTACTCCGACAGGCCGCCACCGGTCAGGTAGCCGCGGGCCACGCACTCCACCTGGACCATGCGCAGCGGCTTGCACACCACGCTGCGCGCGTCGTCGCCCCTGGCCAGGATGTGGTTGGGCACGACGTCCTTGAGCTGGTCGAACCACCACAGCGACATCTGCGTGAGGATGGCGCCCTTGTCGGGGATGCCGGGCTCCAGCACGTAGTCGAAGGCCGAGATCCGGTCGGAGGCGACCATCAGCAGCAGGCCCTCGTCGGTCTCGTAGAGGTCGCGTACCTTGCCGGAGTGCAGATGCTTCATCGGGCGATGTCCGTCCTGTGGTGCGAGCCGCGCAGCTCGACGCGGTCGACGAGGTCGTAGGCGTTGCGGCGGGCGCTCGCCTGGTCGGGGCCGTGGCCGACGACGGTCAGCACCCGGCCGCCGTTGGAGACGACCTCGCCGCCGGGGCCGCGCGTGGTGCCGGCGTGGATGACGTACGCGTGCTCGGTCTCGGCCAGGCCGGTGATCACGTCGCCCTTGACCGGCGAGTCGGGGTAGTTCTCCGCCGCGATCACCACGGTCACCGCCGAGCCGTCCTTGAACACCGGGTCGAGGCCGAGCTCGCCGGTCGCGCAGGCCATCAGCAGCCCGCCGAGCGGCGTCTCCAGCCGGTCGAGCAGCACCTGCGTCTCGGGGTCGCCGAACCGGGCGTTGAACTCCACCACCTTCGGCCCCTTCCGGGTCAGGGCCAGCCCCACGTAGAGCACCCCCTGGTACGGCAGCCCGCGCCGCCCCAGCTCGGCGATCGTCGGGTGCACGACCTCGCGCATGACCTGCTCGGTCAGCCCTTCCGGCGCCCAGGGGAGCGGCGTGTAGGCGCCCATGCCGCCGGTGTTGGGCCCCTCGTCGCCGTCGTAGGCGCGCTTGAAGTCCTGGGCGAGCTGGAGCGGCACCGCCGTGCTGCCGTCGCACAGCGCGAACAGCGACACCTCGGGCCCGTCGAGGAACTCCTCGATGACCACCCGTTCGCAGGCCCGCGCGTGCTCCAGCGCCTGGTCACGGTCGCGCGTGACGACCACGCCCTTGCCCGCCGCGAGGCCGTCGTCCTTGACGACGTAGGGGGCGCCGAACTCGTCGAGCGCGGCGGCGGCCTCCTCCTCGGTCTCGCACGTGCGGGCCCGGGCGGTCGGTACGTCGGCGGCCTTCATGATCTCCTTGGCGAACGCCTTGGAGCCTTCGAGCATGGCCGCCTCGCGGGTCGGCCCGAAGCAGGCGATGCCGGCCTCGCGCACGGCGTCGGCCACGCCCGCGACGAGCGGCGCCTCGGGCCCGATCACGACGAGGTCGGCCGCCAGCCGCCCGGCCAGCTCGGCCACCTGCGCGGGATCGACGGGATCGACGGGATGAACGGTCGCGACGCCTTCGATGCCCGCGTTACCGGGAGCACAGTGGAGCTCGCTGACCTGGGGATCGAGTTTGAGCGAACGGCACAGGGCGTGCTCACGCCCTCCGGAACCAATGACTAGAACGCGCACGTGCCCCATTGTCGCAGGCCCGGCCCCCTCGCCCGGCGCGGGTCCCGGGCGGGTCGCGGGCACGTCGAATGCCGGAACAAGCCCGCATCTTTGTGTGGTTCTACCTGATCCGAGCACCCTCCGGCGAGTATCGTCGTTTGGGTTCACCCGCCTGTGGTAGGTTAAGGCGGCTTTGCGGCGTCTCTTGTGATTGGAGGTGGTCCGGGATGAAACCTGGTGATCCCAGCAGTACGTGCTCTTCCACGTACGCCCCAGTTACCCCCGACCACTCCAATCCGGCAGCCTGATCGTGCCTCCACGCATTTGTGTCGATTGAGGTGACTTTTCATCGCGCGTGGAGCGTGCCAGGTCGGGCGGAAAGGGACTGCCATGCGCTCGTCCACGCTTTTCCGTCGCATCAACCGTCACCCTGTTCAGCCGCACGCCGCACGCCCGCTCACCAAGCCGGTGCGTGAGGTCTGCGTGCCCCCTGTCGACTCCATCGTCGAATTCGGCGCCTACATCCAGGGCAAGAAGGTCTGCGCCCCGGGCATCGTCGAGTCCCTCGAACTCGTACGCGAGCACAACAAGAACGCCGACGGCGCGAACGCGTTCGTCTGGGTCGGGCTGCACGAGCCCGAGGCACCCGAGGTGGAGTGGTTGTCCGAGGTCTTCGGGCTGCACCCGCTGGCCGTCGAGGACGCGGTCAAGGCCCACCAGCGTCCCAAGGTGGAGCGCTACGGCGAGTCGCTGTTCATGGTGCTGAAGACGGTCGCCTACCTCGACCACGACGAGCTGACGGCCAACAGCGAGATCATCGCCACCGGCGAGATCATGGTGTTCCTCGGGGTCGACTTCGTGGTGACCGTGCGCCACGGCGAGCACTGCCCGCTCACCCTGGTCCGCGAGCGCCTTGAGGACAAGCCCAAACTGATGAACCGCGGCCCGGCCGGCGTGCTGCACGCCATCGCCGACCACGTCGTCGACCAGTACCTCCAGGTGGCCGACCTGATGCAGCTGGAGCTCGAAGAGGTCGAGGCGACCGTCTTCGCCGACGTCAGCTCCCGCGACATCAACCGGATCTACCAGCTCAAGCGGGAGATGCTGGAGATGAAGCGGGCCGTCACCCCGCTGCAGTCACCGCTGTCGGCGCTGCCGCAGCGCCGCGTCATCCCCTCGGAGATGCGCGAGTACTTCCGCGACGTCGGCGACCACCTGTCCCGCGTGTGCGAGCAGGTCGAGTCCTCCAACGAACTGTGCAGCTCGATCCTGCAGGCCGCCCTGGCCCGCTCGAACGCCCTGGCCAACGAGGACATGCGCAAGATCTCGTCCTGGGTCGCCATCCTGGCCGTGCCGACGATGATCGCCGGCATCTACGGCATGAACTTCGACTTCATGCCCGAGACCAAGCAGGTCTGGGGCTATCCGGCGGTGCTGGCCGTGATGATCACGGCCTGTGTGCTGCTGCACCGCGGCTTCCGCCGCAACGGCTGGCTCTGAGCGGCGCTCAGACGCTCACGGGCTTGAGCGGCCGAACGCCCTGCGGCAGCTCAAGGCCGCGCTCGCGCCACAACTCCCGCATGCGGTCGGGGTAGTCGGTCACGATCCCGGCCACGCCGAGGTCGATCATGCGGCCGGCCAGGGCCTGGTCGTTGACCGTCCAGACCGCCACGTCGAGGCCCGCCGCGACCGCCTGGGTCATCAGCTTCTCGTCGACCATCACGTGCTCGGGCGAGAGCGTGGTGGCACCGGCCTCGCGGGCGGCGGCCGGGATGTCGTCGCCCAGCCCGCCCTCGTGCCAGTGGAGCGTGTCGAGCTCGATCAGCGCGAACCGCCTGGCCGCCGGCGCGAGCCGGGCCGCGTGCCTGATGACGCGCCAGTCGAAGCTGAGGACGGCGGCGTTGCCCAGCCTGCCGTGCCGGTCGAGCTCCTCGACCACCAGCTCGGTGAACATCTCCGGATCGGCCGTCAGCTCCGGCCTGGTCGGGTCGGACTTCAGCTCGACGTGCAGCCGCACGTGCTCGGCCTCGTAGGCGTTGACCAGCCCGAGCACCGCGCCGAGCGTGGGCATCCTGGTCTCCGGCATGGCGACCTGGGTGAGCGCGAACGGGTCGTCGAGGTGGCGCGGCAGGCGTACGCCCACGTCGAGCGTGCGCAGCTGGGCGAGGCTGAGCGCGTTGATCGGCTTGCCCACGTACGGGAAGAGCGGATCGCCCTGCCGCAGCGGCCGGCGGTCGGCACTGGTGACGGCCGAGACCGTGAGGTCGTGCGTGAGCACGAGGCGGCGATCGGCGGTGAGGGCGACGTCGAGCTCAAGCGCGTGAACGCCCAGCTCCATCGTGCGGCTCAGCCCTGGCAGGGTGTTCTCCGGCCACAGGCCCCGCGCTCCTCGGTGACCATGAATCTCAACGCGCACACCGGGGACACTACCCGGCGCGAGGCCCGCTGAGGCAGTGCCACGCCGTGTCCTTTTTATCCTGCTACGCCCGGTCGGAGGCGAAGGCGGTCAAGAGGACCCTCCGCCCGCTTATTGCACGATAAATGCAACTACCTTGCAATAAGCTGGAGCTCATGACGGAGGTTCTCAAACATGCCCATTCAGCAACAGTCCGGGCATGGGTGGACGGCTGGGTGATCTCCCGCAACGCCCCGCGGCCCGTACCCGAACCGTGGGGCCTCAGAGTGGACGTCGGCCTTCCCGGCCACGTGGCGCGGCACGTCGTCCCCACCCCTACCGCGGAGATCCTGGACCACCTGACCGGCACCCTCACCGCCCCCGGCACCTGGCTCAAGCTCTGCGCCCCCGCCGAGGCGGTCGCCCCCTCCCTGCCCCCGCAGTGGTCAGTGCAGGAGCAGGAGTACATGATGACCACCGCGTCCCTGGCCCGCACCACCCCGAAGGCCCCTCCGGGCTACACCCTGGCGATCACCACCCGGGCGGGGGTGAGCGTGGCCCGGCTGCTCACGGCCGCGGGCGAGGTCGCGGCGCGCGGCCAGTTCGCCGTCGCGGACCGCGCCGCCGTGATCGACCAGGTGGAGACGGCCGCCGAACACCGGCGGCGCGGCCTCGGCACGGTCGTCATGGCCGCGCTCGCCGCCGCCGCCGTCTCCCGGGGCGCCCGCACGGGCATCCTGGTCGCCACCGCTGCGGGCCAGGCCCTGTACGAGACCCTGGGCTGGACCCTGCACACCCCGATGACCGCCGCCGTCCTCACCGCCGGAGGCCCGGCGGACGAGGAGCCCGCCGGCCGGCCGTAGGCCCGCGACACGCGAGGGGCCCGGCGCGTTCCCGCGCCGGGCCCCTCGTCACGTGCCGGTCAGACCAGCGACCGCACCACCACGGTCTGGTCGCGGCCGGGGCCGACGCCGATCGCCGAGATGGGCGCCCCGCTCATCTCCTCCAGCGCCCGCACGTACGACTGCGCGTTCGGCGGCAGGTCCTCGAACGACTTGGCGTGGGAGATGTCCTCCTGCCAGCCCGGCAGCTCCTCGTAGACCGGGACCGCGTGGTGGAAATCGGTCTGGGTCATCGGGATCTCGTCGAACCGCACGCCGTCGACCTCGTACGCCACGCACACCGGGATGCGCTCCAGCCCCGACAGGATGTCGAGCTTGGTGAGGAAGTAGTCGGTGATCCCGTTGATCCGGGTCGCGTAGCGGGCGATCACCGCGTCGAACCAGCCGCAGCGACGGTCGCGGCCGGTGGTGACGCCGTACTCGCCGCCGGTCCTGCGCAGCCACTCGCCCGTCTCGTCGGTCAGCTCGGTCGGGAACGGCCCCGAGCCCACGCGGGTCGTGTACGCCTTCAGGATCCCGATGATCTTCGTGAGCCGGTTCGGCGGGATGCCCGCCCCGGCGCACGCGCCCCCGGACGTCGGCGAGGAGGAGGTGACGAACGGGTACGTGCCGTGGTCGATGTCCAGCAGCGTGCCCTGGCCGCCCTCCAGCAGCACGAACTTGCCCTCGTCCAGCGCCTTGGAGAGCACCAGCGAGGTGTCGGCGATGTGCGGCTTGAGCCGTTCGGCGTAGGCCAGGTACTCCTCCAGCACGGCGGCCGGGTCGATGCCGCGCCGGTTGTAGACCTTGGTCAGCACCTGGTTCTTCTCGGTCAGGGCGACCTCGATCTTCTTGGCCAGGATGCCCGGGTCGAGCAGGTCCTGGACCCGCACGCCCATCCGGGCGATCTTGTCGCCGTACGCGGGGCCGATACCGCGTCCGGTGGTGCCGATCTTGGCCTTGCCCAGATAGCGCTCGGTGACCTTGTCCAGCGCCTTGTGGTGCGGCATGATCAGGTGCGCGTTGGAGGAGATCAGCAGGCGTTCGGCGGAGATGCCCCGCGCGGCCAGCCCGTCGATCTCGCTCAGCAGCACCCCCGGGTCGATCACCACCCCGTTGCCGATCACCGGCACGACGTCCGGCGACAGGATCCCCGTCGGCAGAAGATGCAGAGCGTATTTCTGGTCACCGATGACGACGGTGTGTCCCGCGTTGTTGCCACCCTGATAACGGACGACGTAGTCGACGTCGCCACCGAGCAGGTCGGTGGCCTTGCCCTTGCCCTCATCGCCCCACTGGGCCCCAACGAGAACGGCAGCCGGCATTGTTCAGTCTCCCGAGCACAAAACGAAACCCCTGGCGCAAGTGCGACAGGGGCTCTTGCGTAGAGAGACTACCCGAGTCTGCCCATTCGTCCCAAGGCGCGTGGGTCCAATGCGGACCCAATGCGCTGCTAACCCTTGGTCAGCGCCTCATATCCGGTCTCGGTGCTGTCCTTGAGGAACTGCAGGCAGCGCTCGGCCTCGTCCTTCTCGCCGATGGACTGCGCCGCCCTGGAAAGGGCGTGCAGGCAGCGCAGGAAGCCGCGGTTGGGCTCGTGCTCCCACGGGATGGGACCGTGGCCCTTCCAGCCGCTCCTGCGCAGCTGGTCGAGGCCACGATGGTAGCCCGTGCGGGCGAAGGCGTAGGAGGTGACGGCATGGCCCTGCGCGAAGTACTCCTCCGCGAGCGCGGCCCAGGCCGCCGGGTGGGCGGGGAAGCGGGCGGCCACGTCGGCGGCCTTGGCCCCGGATTCCAGCGCCTCCCTGGCCTCGGGCAGGTCCGGCAGGTGAGTCGGGGGCGGCCCGGCGAGAAGGTTATCCATAGGACAAGTCATACCCGCCGTGCCGCCCAAGTGGCTAGGAGATCTTCGTCCCACTGCTCTTGAGGTTGTGGCAGGCCTCCGCCACCCGGGCCGCCATGCCGGTCTCGGCGCTCTTGCCGTAGGCGCGCGGGTCGTAGGCCTTCTTGTTGCCGACCTCGCCGTCGACCTTCAGCACGCCGTCGTAGTTGCGGAACATGTGGTCGGCGATCGGCCTGGTAAAGGCGTACTGGGTGTCGGTGTCGACGTTCATCTTCACCACGCCGTAGGAGATGGCCTCGTGGATCTCCTCCAGCAGCGAGCCGGAGCCGCCGTGGAAGACCAGGTCGAACGGCTTGTCCTTGCCGTACTTGGCGCCGACCGCGTCCTGGATCTCCTTCAGCACGCTCGGCCGCAGCTTCACGTGGCCCGGCTTGTAGACGCCGTGCACGTTGCCGAACGTGGCGGCCAGCATGTAGCGGCCCCGGTCGCCGACGCCGACGGCCTCGGCCGTGGCCAGCGCGTCCTCGGCGGTGGTGTAGAGCTTCTCGTTGATCTCGCCGACGACGCCGTCCTCCTCGCCGCCGACGACGCCGATCTCCATCTCCATGATGATCCGGGCGCGGGCGCACTTGTCCAGGAGCTCCTTGGCGATCTCCAGGTTCTCCTCCAGCGGCACGGCCGAGCCGTCCCACATGTGCGACTGGAAGAGCGGGTCGAGGCCCTTGGACACCCGCTCCAGCGAGATGTCGATCAGCGGCCGCATGTAGCCGTCGAGCTTGTCCTTCGGGCAGTGGTCGGTGTGCAGCGCCACCGTGACCGGGTACTTGGCGGCCACCACCCGCGCGTACTCGGCCAGCGCGGTCGCGCCCGTCACCATGTCCTTGACCGTCGTGCCGGAGAGGAACTCGGCGCCGCCGGTGGACACCTGGACGATGCCGTCGCTCTCGGCCTCGGCGAACCCGCGCAGTGCGGCGTTCAAGGTCTGAGAAGAGGTCACGTTGATCGCCGGATAGGCGAACCCGCCCGCCTTGGCACGGTCGAGCATCTCGGCGTAGACCTCTGGAGTTGCGATGGGCATGAGTCATCTCCCTGAGAAGTACGGCTTCGCGCCTGCCCAGTATCCCGGCTCCCAACCACAACTGGTAGTGACAACGCGAGCCGGATGGCCACATCCGATCCGCTCGGCTCCAGGTAGGCTCACGGGGTGGACTGGCTCTGGAATCTCCTCGACCCGACGTGGTGGCTCACCATCCTCGGCGCCTTCGCCACCATCGGCGTCCTGGCGATCATCTTCGCCGAGACGGGTCTGCTGCTCGGCTTCTTCCTGCCGGGCGACTCGCTGCTGGTGGCGGCGGGGATCTTCAGTTCCGCGTCGCTGGTCGTGGGCGAGGCGCCGCCGATCTCCTTCCCCGTCCTGGTGATCGGCACACCGCTGTGTGCCATCGCGGGCGCCCAGCTCGGCCACTTCCTGGGGGCCCGGTTCGGCAGGAAGATGTTCGACCGGCCCGACTCGCGGCTGTTCAAGCGCGAACACGTGATACGCGCCGAGGAGTTCTTCCAGAAGTTCGGCCCGGCCAGGGCGGTCGTGCTGGCGCGGTTCGTGCCGATCGTCCGCACGTTCATGAACCCGGTGGCCGGCGTCCTGGAGATGCCCGCCAGGCGCTTCTTCCTGTGGAACGTCATCGGCGGCGTGGTCTGGGTCGAGGGCCTGGTGCTGCTCGGCTACTTCCTCGGCAGCAAGGTCGATCCCAAGCAGATCGACAAGTACATCCTGCCGGGCGTGTTCATCATCGTCTTCATCTCGCTGATCCCGATCATCGTCGAGGTCGTCAAGAAGCGCCGCGAGCGCAAGCGGCTGCCGCTGCCCAACGGCAAGCACCACCGCGTGCCCTCCAGCAGCGACCCCCAGCACTGACATCCGGCACCGACATCCGGCCCGGCCCCCGGCGCTGACCCGGGGGCCCTGAGTTACCACCGGGTACAGTGCCCCTGTGGGACGCCACAGGTCAGATCCGATGGGAATCGCCCGATCAGCCCTCGTCGTCCTCGCGGTGGGGGCCGTGGTGACGCTGGTGGTCGTCGGCGTGCGCGCCCTGATCGGCTCGTTCGGCTCGCAGCCGGAGCGGCCGGCGTCCACGGTAGCGTCCAAGGCCATGCCCACGGCCATGCCCACGGCCATGCCCACGGGCACCGGGGCCGTGCGGGCGAGCGACGGCAGGGCGCCGACCGTGCGCATCGAGTGCGTGGCCGAGGTCTGCCCCACCGTGACCGTCCGCGTCCCCGGCGGGGACGTGCTGCAACATCGCGAGATGAGCAGGGGCGAAGAGGTCAGCTACTTCGAGCCCGAGCTCGACGTCGTGCTCGACGACGCGGGCACCGTCCGCGTCACCGAGAACGGCAGCCCCCGCGCCCCCGGCGAGCAGGGCGCGAGGGCGGCCTTCACAGTCCGAGGTCCTGGAGGCTGAAGGCGGTGCGGTAGTCGAGCCCCTCCTCCGCCATCCGCGCGCCCGCGCCCCGGTCGACGATCGTGGCCACGGCCACCACCTCGGCGCCCGCCTCCCGCAGCGCCTCGACGGCGGTCAGCGGCGAGCCGCCGGTCGTCGAGGTGTCCTCCACGGCCAGCACCCGGCGGCCCTTCACCTCGGGCCCCTCGATCCGGCGCTGCATGCCGTGCGACTTCTGCGTCTTGCGCACCACGAACGCGTCGAGCGTGCGCCCGCGCGCCGCCGCGGCGTGCAGCATCGCGCAGGCCACCGGGTCGGCCCCCATCGTGAGCCCGCCGACGGCGTCGAAGTCGAGATCGTCGGTCAGGTCGAGCATCACCTTGCCGACGAGCGGCGCGGCCACCCCGTCGAGCGTGATCCGCCGCAGGTCGAGGTAGAAGTCGGCCTCCTTGCCCGAGGAGAGCGTGACCTTGCCGTGGACGACGGCCTTGCGCTTGATCTCGGCCAGCAGGTTGTCGCGGTCTGTCATGCGCCCAAGCTTAGGGTCCCAGGCTCAGCGTCCTGATGAGAGCCAGGGCCTGCGCGTGCGCGCGGGGGAGCCGGCGCACCCGGACGCGGGCGTGGCGGCCGTGCAGGATCTCCGTGGCGCGCAGGTCGGCGATCTTGCCGGCCAGCCGATCGTCCTCCCTGGTCACCGCGCCGACGCGGGTGGGCGCGAGCAACGCCAGCGTCTCCTCGCCGGTGAACGCCTTGCGCAGCGCCGTGGCCAGGTTGAGCGCCGCCGCCAGCCGCTCGGCCAGTTCCGCGATCTGCCCGTACGGCTCGGCCACGACCAGCAGGTGCCCGCCCGCGGACGTCCCCCGGTAGAGCTCGCCCAGCCTGGTACGCAGGTAGGCCACCGTGGTCAGGCCGGTCAGCGGGTCCTCGCACTGCAGGTCGTTCATGGGCGCGAAGCTCTGCTCGGCCCACCCGGCCGCGTACGCCCGTACCAGGGGGAACGTCGGCTCCCCGCGATCGGTGACGGCGAACAGCGCCGCCAGGTCGCCCAGCCCCTCGGTGATCCCCACCCCCGCCCCCGCGCGCGCCGCGCCCAGTTCCTCGCAGGCGCGCGGCAGGTCGCCGCCGTCCGTCACGGCCCTGATCGCGTACGCCACCGCGGGGGTCCACCAGTCGTCGGCCAGCGACCAGCCCTCCGCCATGCTCCGGCCGCGCCAGCGCGACAGCACGTCCTCGTCCATGCGTCCTCCCGTGATCCTCAGAGGTAAAGACGGCGCTTCGGTTTAGTCATGACGGAGGATGCGGAATGATTGCGCGGGGCAACCCACTGTAATCGTGAGGTCACAATGAGTGTGGAATCGCCGCGAAGCGATGCGGACCTGCTGAAGGAGGTCCGGGCCGGCGTCGCGACCGCGTACGGACGGCTCTACGAGCGTCACGTGGCCGCGGCGCGCGCGCTGGCCAGGCAGCTCGTCCGGGGCGAGTCCGAGGTCGAGGACGTCGTGGCCGAGTCGTTCACGAAGATCCTCGACCTGGTGGGCAGGGGCGGCGGGCCGGAGTCGGGGTTCCGCACCTACCTGCTGACCGTCGTGCGCCGCACCGTCTACGACCGCAGCCGGGTCGAGAGCCGCCAGGTGACCACCGGCGAGATCGAGCGCTACGACGCGGGCGTGCCCTTCGTCGATCCCGCGCTCGTCGGCCTGGAGCGGTCGATGATCTCGCGCGCGTTCCTGTCGCTGCCCGAGCGGTGGCGGGCGGTGCTCTGGCACACCGAGGTGGAGAAGTGCAAGCCCGCCGAGGTCGCGCCGCTGCTCGGCCTGTCGGCCAACGGGGTGGCGGCGCTGGCCTACCGGGCGCGCGAGGGGCTGCGGCAGGCGTACCTGCAGATGCACCTGCGCGCGGCGCCGCAGCACGAGTGCCGTCCCGTGCTCGGCAAGATGGGCGCCTACGTCAGGGGCGGCCTGGCCAGGCGCGACTCGCGCGCGGTCGACGACCACGTGAACGACTGCGAGGAATGCCACGGCGTCCTGCTCGAACTGACCGACGTCAACCGCGGCCTGCGCGTCATCGTCGGCCCGCTGATCGCCGGCCCGGTGTTCAGCGGCTACGCCGCGGCGCTGGCCAAGGCGGGCGCGGCCGGCGGCGGAGCGGGCTGGCTGCTGCGGCTGTTCGGCTGGTTGCGGCGGGCGCCCTCGCGGCAGCAGGTCGTGGCGGCGGGCGGCGTCGCGGTCGCGTCCGCGGCGGTGGCGGCGTTCGTGCTGGTGTCCGGGGAGTCGCCGGTGGCCGAGCGGCCGGTGGCCACGCCCACGCCGCTGGCCCAGCCTCCGGTGTCGGTGCGGCCGGTGCCGCTGCCCGTGGCGAGCGAGCCGCCGGCGCGCGTCCCGCCGCCGCGGAAGCAGCCGCGGGGCAGGCCGCGGCTGCGGGCCACGATCGGCGCGCTCGGCGCCCTCGTACGCGCCCAGCCCGGCATCGTCGGCATGCGCCTGCGCAACGACGGCGACGGCCCGAGCGGCGAGCTGGCCGCGACCGTCGAGCTGCCGCCCGGCGTGACGCTCCTGCCGCCGGCCAGGCGCGGGCACGGCGTGGCGCTCCTCGATCCCGTGGGCACGGTCGACGGCTGGTCCTGCCGGCAGGCCGGCCAGGGCGCCCGGTGCGCCAGGCAGCCGCTGGCCGCGGGGCACGGCACGGCGGTGTTCCTGCGCGTGCTGGTGTCGGAGCTGGCCCCGGAGGGCGCCGGGCCGGCCGTGCGCGTCGACGCCGACGACCTCCACGTCAACGCGCGGGCCGCGCAGGGCGTGCGCACGGTGGGGGCGTCGGCCAGGTTCGCCACCGAGGGCAGGGTGGCCGTCCGGGCGATCGGCAACACGCTGCTGAGCTGCCCCGAGGAGCACGACGGTTGTGCCGAGGCCCGGCGCCGCCAGGGTGACCAGCGCGACAACGACCTGTGGCCGATGACCCCGCTCGACCAGGACTCCAGCCCGGCCACCACCGCGTCCAGCGCGGCCCGGCTCACCCTGCCCAAGGACAGCCGGGTCGTGTGGGCCGGCCTCTACTGGTCGGCGAGCGGCGCGGCGGCGGGGCCCGTCAAGGTCAGGGCGCCGGGCCGGCGCGCGTACGTGTCGGTCCGCCCCGACCACGTCACGGCCCTCGACATGCCGCTCGGCCCGGCCTACCAGGCGTTCGCCGACGTCACCGCGCTGGCCGGGCAGGCGCGGCCGGGCGGCCTGTGGTGGGCGGCCGACGCGCCGATGGCGGAGGGCGCCTCCAGCCACGCCGGGTGGAGCCTGGTGGTGGTCGTGGCCGGGCCGCGGGAGCCGTACGGCCAGGCCGTGGTGCTCGACACGGCGACCGTGATCGGCGGCGCGGCCAGGAAGGTGCGCATGCCGCTCGGCGGCCTGAGCCCGGCCGCCGCGCCGGCCCGGGCCGAGCTGGTGACCTGGGAGGGCGACGCCGATCTCCAGGGCGACAAGGTCTCGCTCGGCACCGGCGCGATCGTCCCCGAGGGCGGCGACCGCGAGCGCGCCAACGTCTTCGACGGATCCGCCAACGGCGCCAGGGGGATGACCTTCGGCGTGGACGTCGACACGGTCGACGCCGAGCTGGGCCGCGATCCGGCGCTCACGATCGTGACCGACAAGGACGTCGTGCTCTTCGGCGCGGCCGCGCTGACCGTCAGGGGACGTTCATGACCGCAAACAGGACGAACTGGTACGGTCTGCCTAAATGGTCTGGCTGGACGGCGACCCGCGGTCGAATCGTCGGGATTCACCCTCGCGCGATCACCTGCTTTCATTACCCTGAAAGAGGGCCGCCGAGTCCGGTCTCTGACGGTGCAGAGCCAGCAAGGTCGGACCACCAGGAAAGGGGCGGTGTCAGTGGATCGCTGCGCGCTGTTCGTGGACGCCGGCTATCTGCTGGCAGACGGAGCGATGGCCGTGCACGGCACTCGCCATCGAGAGGCCGTCGCCTGGGACTATCCCGGGCTCCTCCAGCTGATGACCAACCTGTCGCGCGAACGCACGGGCCTGCCGCTGCTGCGGTGCTACTGGTACGAGGCGACCGTCGAGGGCCGCCGCACGCCGGAGCACGACGCGCTGGCCGACATCCCGGGCCTCAAGCTCAGGCTCTCGCGCATCCGGCCGGGCCGCCGCGAAGGCGTCGACGCCCAGGTCCATCGCGACCTCATGACCCTCGCCCGCAACAACGCCATCTGCGACGCCGTCGTCGTCAGCGGCGACGAAGACCTCACCCAGGTGGTGTGCGACGCCCAGGATCTCGGCATCAGGGTCACCGTCATCCACATCGCCGCCGACGGCGGGTGGGCCGTGTCCCGGTCGCTGCGGCAGGAGTGCGACGACCTGGTCGAGCTGGGCAGCGCCCACCTGCGGCCCTACGTCACCATGGTGAGCGGCGTCACCGAGTCCGCCAACGGCCACCACCAGCCGCTCAGCAACGGGCACGCCGCCCACTCCCTGCCGCCCGCGCCGCCGGCCGCGCCCCCGGTGACCCCGACGGCCTCGCTGCCGCCGGCGCCGTCCTCGGGCAGCCACGCGGCCGGGCAGTCCTCCGGGAGCCACGCGGCCCCCTCCTCCGGCCAGCCGTCCGCCAACGGGCAGGCGTCCTCGGGCGGTCGGCCGGCCACGCCGCCGGTGCTGCCCTCGTACTCGGGGTACCAGGAGCAGCCGCCGTCGATCCCGCCGTCCGTGCCGCCGTCCGCGCCGGCGACGGGGCCGCTGCAGCAGCCGCAGTCCGCCTCGCCGAGCACCGGGCAGTTCGCCACGCCGTCCTCGGGGGGCACGTACCAGCCTGCGCAGCTCGGGCCGTACACCGGGCCGCAGGCCGCGCCTGTCTCCCCGCCGTCCGCCGCCACCGCCGGGGCCACCACGCTGGCCGACGCCGTGAAGGCCGCCCATCGCGAAGGGCACGACTTCGGCGAGTCCGTGGCCCGCGACGCGCCCGCGCTGTGGCTGGAGGCGGTGCTCGCCCGCAAACCCCGCATGCCCTCCGACCTGGAGGCCCGCCTCCTGCAGGGGTCCTCGCTGCCGATCGACTTCCTCCTGCACGACGAGGTCCGCCACGCGCTGCGCCGCGGCTTCTGGGACGCCCTCGAACGCGCCCGCCACTGACCCTCCCGACAGGCGTGGCAAGCCAGACGCCCGGGCGCCATGAGCGGCGGCCCGGGCGTCGGACGGGACGAGGTCAGGAAAGCGCGTCGAAGCCGGCGCGCAGATGGGCGACCCGATCGCCCAGGTCGGCCAGCGGCACGGCGAGCGCCGGATCCTGCGACTTGCGGGCCAGCTCACGCGCCCGGGCCAGCTCGTCCTCCACCGCCGTGAGCCGCCGGGACAACTCCGGCAGCACCGAGGCGTGGTCACCCGCTCCGGGCGGTAGCTCGCCGGTCAGCCGCTCCCGGAGCAACGACGCCTGCTCGGCCAGGCGCTTGTTCATGTTGTAGAGCTCGGTGAACACCGACACCTTCGCCCGCAGCACCCAAGGGTCGAACGGCTTGGTGAGATAGTCGACCGCGCCCGCCGCGTACCCGCGGAAGGCGTAGTCGGGAGCGCTGTCGACCACGGTCAGGAAGATGATCGGGATGTTCCTGGTCCGCTCCCGCCGCTTGATGTGGGCGGCCGTCTCGAAGCCGTCCATGCCCGGCATCCGGACGTCGAGCAGGATCAGCGCGAACTCGGTGTTGAGCAGCGCCTTGAGCGCCTCCTCACCGGACCTGGCGCGTACGGGCACCAGGTCGAGCGAGCTGAGGATCGCCTCCAGGGCGATCAGGTTCTCCTCGCGGTCGTCGACCAGGAGGATCTTTGCACGGTCCGGCATCGATCACGACCCTTCAGCGGTTGAGGGCGACGAGTCGGTCGTGGCTCCTCGCCCACGGCTGAGCCAGCCGCGCAGCCGTTCGAGCAGGCGATCGACGTCGACCGGCTTGGGCACGTAGTCGGACGCGCCCGAGGCGATGCTCTTCTCGCGATCACCACGCATGACCTTAGCGGTCAGCGCGATGATCGGCAGGTCTGCGAACTGGGGCATGCGCCGGATGGCCGAGGTCGTGGCCCAGCCGTCCATCTCCGGCATCATGATGTCCATCAGCACGAGCGCGACGTCCTCGTTCCGTTCGAGCTGCTCGATCCCCTCGCGGCCGTTCTCGGCGTAGACGACCGTCGATCCGTGTCGCTCCAGCACGCTGGTGAGGGCGAACACGTTGCGGATGTCGTCGTCGACGATGAGGATCTTGGCGCCGTTGAGCGGGTCGTCGCCCTGCCACTGGGCGGGCGTCTCCACCGGCGCCTCCACCAGCTCGGGCATCGGCATGTCGAGCGGCGGCGGCTCGGGCAGGGTCGCGGCGGCGGCCTGCTCCTCGGCGGGCGAGGTCATGAGCTGCCGGCGCGGGGCCGTGCTGCCGTCGGTGGCGGCCAGCGGGCCGGTGTAGGAGGCCGGCAGGTAGAGGGTGAACGTGCTGCCCCTGCCCAGCTCGCTGTCGACGTGGATCTCGCCGCCCAGCAGCCGGGCGATGTCGCGGCAGATGGCCAGGCCGAGGCCGGTGCCGCCGTACTTGCGGCTGGTGGTGCCGTCGGCCTGCCGGAACGCCTCGAAGATGACCTCGCGCTTGTCGGGCGCGATGCCGATGCCGGTGTCGATCACCTGGAAGGCCAGCAGGTCGGTGGCGTCGTGGAGGGTGTCGTCGTCGAAGTCGACGCCCCGGGGCGCCGCCGCCACCCGCAGCTTGACCTCGCCCTTCGGGGTGAACTTCACCGCGTTGGACAGCAGGTTGCGCAGCACCTGCTGCAGACGCTGCTCGTCGGCCCGCAGCTCACTCGGCACGTCGGAGGCCACCTCGACGCCGAACGACAACCCCTTGTCCTGGGCCAGCGGCGCGAAGGCCGCCTCCAGCAGGTCGACCATCTTGGGCAGCGACACCTGGATCGGATGGATGTCCATCCGGCCCGCCTCGACCTTCGACAGGTCGAGCATGTCGTTGATGAGCTGCAGCAGCGCCGAGCCCGCGCTGTGGATCGTGCGGGCGAACTCGACCTGCTGGGACGTCAGGTTGCCCTCGGCGTTCTCGGTCAGCAGCTTGGCCAGCACCAGCAGGCTGTTGAGCGGTGTGCGCAGCTCGTGGGACATGTTCGCGAGGAACTCGGACTTGTACCGCGAGGAGACCGCGAGCTGCTCGGCGCGCTCCTCCAGGGTGCGGCGGGCCTGCTCGATCTGGAAGTTCTGGATCTCGATCGCGCGGTTCTGCTTGGCCAGCAGCGCCGCCTTGTCCTCCAGCTCGGCGTTGGACCTGCGCAGCTCCTCCTGCTGCCGCTGGAGCTCGTCAGAGCGTTCCTGCAGCTCACGGGTGAGCCGCTGGGACTCGGTCAGCAGGTCTTCGGTGCGGGAGTTGGCGATGATCGTGTTCATCGTGACGCCGATGGTCTCGACGAGCTGCGTCAGGAAGTCGAGGTGCACCTCGCCGAACGGGGTGAAGGAGGCCAGCTCCAGCACGCCGAGCACGCGGTTCTCGAACAGGATCGGCAGCACGACGATCTGCGCGGGCGTGGACTGGCTGAGCCCGCTGTCGATGGTGATGAACTGCGGCGGCACGTCGTCGAGGATGATGTGCCTGCCCTCGGCCGCCGCCTGGCCGACGATGCCCTCGCCGATCGCGAAGCGCCGGCGCGGCCCCCGGTCGGGACGCACGCCGTAGCCGCCGATCAGCGTCAGCTCGTGGTCGCCCTCGGGGTCGATGCCGTAGAAGGCGCCGTAACGGGCCGAGACCAGCGGAGTGAGCTCGCTCATCGTCAGCTTGGCCACCTCGAACAGGTCGCGGTGGCCCTGCATGAGCCGGGAGATGCGGGCCAGGTTGGACTTGAGCCAGTCCTGTTCCTGGTTGGCCTGGGTGGTCTCGCGGAGGTTGGCCACCATCGAGTTGATGTTGTCCTTCAGCTCCGCCAGCTCGCCCTGAGCCTCGACGGCGATCGACCGGGTCAGGTCGCCCCGGGCCACGGCGCTGGTCACGGTCGCGATGGCACGCACCTGCGTGGTCAGGTTGCCGGCCAGCTCGTTGACGCTCTCGGTGAGCCGCTTCCAGGTGCCCTCGACGCCCTCGACCCGGGCCTGGCCGCCGAGCTGGCCCTCCGAGCCCACCTCGCGGGCCACGCGGGTGACCTCGGAGGCGAAGGAGGACAGCTGGTCGACCATCCGGTTGATGGTGGTCTTCAGCGCCAGGATCTCGCCCTGGGCGTCGACGTCGATCTTGCGGGTCAGGTCGCCGTTGGCCACGGCCGTGGTGACCTCGGCGATGTTGCGCACCTGATAGGTCAGGTTGTTCGCCATGAAGTTGACGTTGTCGGTGAGGTCCTTCCAGACGCCCGACACGCCCTGCACCCGCGCCTGGCCGCCGAGCTGCCCCTGCGTGCCCACCTCGCGGGCCACCCGGGTGACCTCGTCGGCGAAGGACGACAGCTGGTCGACCATCGTGTTGAGGGTGTCCTTGAGCTGCAGGATCTCGCCCTGCGCGTCAACGGTGATCTTCTTCGACAGGTTGCCCTGCGCCACCGCGGACGAGACGGCCGCGATCTGGCGCACCTGCGAGGTGAGGTTGTTGGCCATCGAGTTGACGTTGTCGGTGAGGTCCTTCCAGACCCCGGACACGCCGCGCACCTGCGCCTGGCCGCCGAGCTGCCCCTCGGTGCCCACCTCGCGGGCCACGCGGGTGACCTCGGAGGCGAACGAGGACAGCTGCTCGACCATCGTGTTCATGGTCGACTTGAGTTCGAGGATCTCGCCCTGGGCGTCGACGTCGATCTTGCGGGTCAGGTCGCCGTTGGCCACGGCCGTGGTCACCTGGGCGATGTTGCGCACCTGGTAGGTCAGGTTGTTGGCCATCGAGTTGACGTTGTCGGTGAGGTCCTTCCAGACGCCCGACACGCCCTTCACCTCGGCGCGTCCGCCGAGCTTGCCCTCGGTGCCGACCTCGCGGGCCACCCGGGTGACCTCGTCGGCGAAGGACGACAGCTGGTCGACCATCGTGTTGAGGGTGTCCTTGAGCTGCAGGATCTCGCCCTCGGCGTCTACGGTGATCTTCTTCGACAGGTTGCCCTGGGCGACCGCCGTCGCGACGGTCGCGATCGAGCGCACCTGCGAGGTGAGGTTGTTGGCCATGAAGTTGACGTTGTCGGTGAGGTCCTTCCAGACGCCCGACACGCCGGTGACCTGCGCCTGGCCGCCCAGCTGGCCTTCGGTGCCCACCTCGCGGGCCACGCGGGTGACCTCCTCGGCGAAGCCCGAGAGCTGGTCGACCATCGTGTTGACGGTGTTCTTCAGCTCGAACATCTCGCCCACGGCGTCGACCGTGACCTTGCGGCTCAGGTCGCCCTTGGCGACCGCCGTGGTGACCACGGCGATGTCGCGGACCTGCGCGGCCACGCGCGAGGACATCGTGTTGACGGCCTCGGTGAGGTCGCGCCAGCTTCCCGACATGCCCCGCAGGTTGGCGCTGCCGCCCAGCCGGCCCTCGGTGCCCGCCTCGCGGGCGACCCTGGTGACCTCGGAGTTGAACAGGGCGAGCTGGTCGACCATGCCGTTGATGGCCTTGCCCAGGCGGCGCACCTCGCCGCGGGCCGACCGGTCGAGGTCGATGCGCCGTGACAGGTCGCCCTTGGCCACCGCGTCGATCACGTCGGCCGCGCCGCTGACCGGGCTCACCAGGGCGTCGATCAGCATGTTGACCGACTCGACGCTCTCGGACCACGCCCCGACGCCCGGGCCGGGCGTCAGCCGCTCGCCGAAGCGCCCTTCCTTGACGACTTCTTTGCGAACTCTTGCCAGCTCGTTCGCGAGATGTTCGCGGCGGTCGGCCACTTCGTTCAGCAGCAGGCGCACTTCGCTGAGGATGCCGGGAGGAGCGTGCGGGACCCGACGCCGGAAATCGCCGTCACGCCAGGAGAAGAGAGTCTCCAGCACGGGAACGAGATCCGATTCTGTATAGGTCCTCTCCTCCGGGCTTGATGCGGCCTTGGCCGTGGTCATGGGGCCTCCTTCACTCGCGACGGGTCCCGGCGAGTGATTCAAGTCTGTCACGATGAGTAGCTCGTAGTCCTGCCCTTGGATTTACCCCAAGTCAGTGAGAAGTGTGGTAGGCACGATGGGATGACTGCTTCTCCCCACGCGATCCTGGCCGCGACCTTCGCGCCTGGCGATACCGCTGTGACGGCTGCGATGAGGTTCACGCGCGAGGTGATGACCGCGTGGGCCACCGTCAGCGTGCTCCATACCGCCGAGCAGGTGGCCGGCGATCTCGCGGAGCAGGTCTCTGACGAGCCGTTTGAGGTGATTTGGAAGCATTACGGGGACGCCGTCCAGGTCGAACTGCGGCAGCGGATCACCGCGCACGGCGACCCGAAGGCTCCTTCCGTGAACGTGGAGGAGTGGGGAGTCACCTTCGCGGGCGATTCCCGTGTCCATTGGGCAAGGCTCACGCTACCCGGCTCCGTCGACCAGGTGGCCGCGGAATGGTCGGAGGAGAGCGCGCGGGGCCCCCACTGGCTCGGGTTCCTGGCCGACGCGAGCGACCTGCTGGCCGGCACCCTCGACCCCGACATGGTCCCGGCGATCATCGCCCAGATCGTCGTGCCCCGCCTGTCGAGCTGGTGCGCCGTCTACACCGCCGGCAACTCGGGCGGCCCGCTGCGGCTGGTCTACCTCTGGCACGCCGACGAGGCCCGCATCGACGGCCTGCGCGAGCAGCTCACGGACATGAACGTCGGCGCGGCCGACACCAGGGCCACGTCCACCATCCACCTGAACGACTCCCAGGTGCTGGCCGTGCCGCTCACCGCGCGCGGCCGCGGGCTCGGCATGATGTGCCTCGGCCGGTCCGACCGCTTCCCCGACGAGGTCATCCAGTTCGCCGACGACATCGGCAGGCGCGCCGCGCTGGCCATGGACAACGCCCGGCTCTACGCCCAGCAGGCCGCGGCCAACCGGGCGTTGCAGCGCAGCCTCCTGCCGCCGAACGAGCCCGAGGTGCCCGGCCTCGACTACGGCGTCATCTACGAGCCCGCCGGCGAGGCCAACGAGGTCGGCGGCGACTTCTACGACCTGTTCAAGGCGGGCGACGACTCCTGGCGCTTCGCGATCGGCGACGTCTGCGGCACCGGCCCCGAGGCCGCCGCGGTGACCGGCCTGGCCCGTCACACGCTGCGCCTGCTGGCCCGCGAGGGCTACGGCGTCGCCGCGGTGCTCGGCCGGCTCAACCAGGCGATCCTGGAGGAGGGCGAGCGGGCCAGGTTCCTCACGTTGCTCCACGGCGACATCACGCCCGTGGAGTCCGGCCTGGAGGTGCGGCTGGTGTCGGCCGGCCATCCCGAGGCGCTGCGGCTCAAGCCGAGCGGCAAGGTGGAGGCGGTGACCACGCCCCAGTCGCTGCTCGGCGTCTTCCACGAGGTCGTGTTCGAGGCCGACACCATCCATCTCGACCACGGCGACGTGCTGCTGGCGGTGACCGACGGCGTGACCGAGCGGCGCTCGGGCGGGCGGCTGCTCGACGACGACGGCGGCCTGGCCAAGCTGCTGGCCGAGTGCGCCGGGCTGTCGGCCAGGGCGGTGGCCGAGCGCATCCGCAGGGGCGCGGCTGAGTTCGCCGCCGAGCCGAGCGCCGACGACCTCGCCATCGTGGTCCTGCGCGCGCGCTGACCCGCGCGGGAGCGCCCCCCGCAGGAGCGCTCCCACGACGTGCGCGAGAGGGTCAGCCGACGTGCACGTGCTTGCGGGCGAACTCCAGTTGCAGGGCCGTCTGCGCGATGCGTTCGGCGACCACGAGCGAGCCGCGGATGGCGCCGTAGGTGTAGAGCTCGTGCTCGCGGCCGTGCTCGGCCAGCTTGGCCACGTACTTCTCGATCTGGCGCAGCGGGCAGCGGGTGTCGTTCTCGCCGGCGAGGATCAGCAGAGGGCTCTTGATCTGGTCCACGTACGTGATCGGCGAGCAGAAGGCGTACCGCTCGGGCTGCTCGTCGGGGGAGCCGCCGAGCAGGGCGCGCTGGTAGGCGCGCAGGCTCTCGGCCTCGTCCTCGTAGCAGGTCTGGTGGCAGGCGATGGGCACCGCGGCGATGCCCGCGGCCCACAGGCCGGGCTGGACGCCGAGGCCGAGCAGCGAGAGGTAGCCGCCCCACGCGGTGCCGGCCAGGATCAGCCGGGCGGGGTCGATCGTGCCCCGGTCCACCAGCGTCCGGCGTACGGCGGCGATGTCGGCCAGCTCGATGTGCCCGACGTCGCCGTGCAGCGCGTCCCGCCAGGCGGAGCCGTAGCCGGTCGAGCCGCGGTAGTTGACGCGGACGACGGCGAAGCCCGCGTCGACCCAGGCCGCGACCTCGGGGGAGAAGGCGTCGCGGTCGTGGTCGGTCGGGCCGCCGTGTATGAGGAAGACCGCCGGGTGGGGCGCCGCGCCGGTCTCGGGCTTGGACACCAGCGCGTGGATGCGCCCGCCGGGCCCCTCGACGTCGAGGTCCTCGACGGGGACGCTCGGCGGCGCCGACGGGCCGCCCGCGTTGAGCACGACCTGTCCGTTGCTCGACCGGATGACCGGCGGACGCGAGCCGCTGGACCAGGAGTACTCGATGTGGCCGCCAGGCCGTGGCGCGGCCTCGTCGATCACGCCGTGCGGGGTGTCGATGAGCGTCAGGACGCCGCCCGCCAGGTCGTAGCGGTGCAGGTAGCTGCGGGCGCGGTGGTCGCGCAGGATCAGCAGGCCGCGGCCGTCGTCGTACCATTCGGCGGCCAGGTCGCCGGGGTCCTTCAGCCAGATCTCGCGCTGCTCGCCGGTGACCGGGTCCCAGACCAGGGGCTCGTGGCGCTGGCGGCGCTCGTGCAGGGTCAGCAGGCGGCGGTCGCCGAGCACCGGGGCGAAGCTGAGGCCGTGCACGCCCTTGTCGGTGCCGTCGTAGAGCTCGCCGACGGTCTCGCCGTGCTGGTCGACGACGCGCAGCGCCGGACGCCGGAAGTCGCCGTACTCGCCGTGGTTGATGGCGATGAGGGAGCCGTCGAGGGACATGTCGGTCACCCAGGCGGCCTCGGCGTGCTCGTACAGCAGCTCGGCCGGCGCGCCGGGGCGTACCAGGTGGATCCGGAACGTGCCCTCGCTGGCCAGGCTGATGGCGGCCATGCCGGTCGCCGAGAGCGCGATGCCGCCCGGCTGGCCCGGCGGCAGGCCGGGGGCGGCCGGCTCGCTGGGACCGCCCGCGAACGGCTGACGCCACCAGGTGCCGAACTCGTCGCCGTCGGTGTCGGCGAACCAGTAGATCCACTGTCCCGCCGGGTCGATCGCCGCGTACGCGGTGCCCTTGGGCCGGTCGGTGACCTGGCGCACGGCGCCCGTCGCCCGGTCCCAGGCGTAGACCTCCCACGTCCCTGTGGCGTTGGAGCGGTAGATGGAGCGGTTCGGGGCCTGGCGGGCCCAGGCCGGCAGCGTCATGCGCGACGCACGGAACCTGGCCTGCCAGCGTTCCTCCGCCTTCATCCGGTGCGCCCCCTCCCATCGATGGCCCACGCCCTCTGGGTGCGGGATGCCGTCCAGTATTGCGCCTGAGTCGGGGAAATACTCGGGGAATGTGGGGGAATTTCGGACTAAATACCCCATCAGTAACACCAGTCGCATATGCCCGTCAAGGAACAGGTCTTGAACGGGGCTCAGGCTCGAAGATAGACAGATGAAACGCGGCTCTGACCGTAACTTTCTTCTGGCCATTCTTGGCATGTCGGCTGAAATAGCCGGATATGCGGGAGGCCAGCTCGGCGGAATCAGTGTGCCACGCGCTCGGGCCCATTCCCACGACCTGGACCAGCTCGTCCGGTCCGAGCTCCATGTCGAACTCGATCGTGTGTCGCCCGGTCCGGGTGAACCCCTGCATGCTGCGGGCGACCCGGCGGTCCTTCTCCTCGTCCACCGAGAGCAGCCCCAGCTCCTCGACCAGCGGGCTCAGGTGCGCCGCCGCGGGGGTCGCGACGACCGCGGCCCCTCCAGGGCGCAGGATCCGCCGGAACTCGGGCCCGTTCCTGGGCGCGAACACATCGATCACCACATCGGCCACCCCATGCCGGATCGGGAGCGGTCGCCACACGTCCGCCACGAACGCCCCCAGCCTCGGATGCGCCCGCGCCGCCCGCCGTACGGCGTGCTTGGACACGTCGAACGCCATCCCGATGCCATCGTCCACCGCATTGAGCACGGCCGCCAGGTAGTGCCCGGTGCCCGTGCCGGCGTCGACGATCAGCGGTGCGACCCTGCCCGCCGCGCCGTGACCTTCGACGGTCACCGGCCCACCTTGCGGACCGGCCTCCACTCCCGCCCCACCGTACGCTCTCGGCCCGGATTCGTCATTCGATTCAGTAGAAGATTCACGTTTTTCTCCGCCCGCCACCCGTACGCGTACGGTTTCCGCCAGCGCCTGCGCCAGCGGGGCGTAGTGCCCGGCCGCCAGGAACTCGGCCCGCGCGGCCACCATCGCGGGGCTGTCGGCGGTGCCGGGCGGGCGTGACCCGGTGAGCAGGCTGACGTACCCCTGCTTGGCCACGTCGAAGGAGTGCCCCCGCGCGCACCGCAGTGCGCCGTCGGCGAGCTCCACGTCCGCGTGGCAGACGGGGCAGATCAGGTGTTCGACGATGTCGGCCAGCATGCGCCCATTCTCCAGCGGCCTCACGCCGCCGCGCGCAGCGCCTCCAGCAGGAACGCGGCGTTGGACGGCGTCGCGCGCAGCTTGCCGACGAGCGTCTCCAGGGCCTGCTGCCGGTCCAGCCCGGCGAGCGTGCGGCGCAGCCGCCAGATCACCTGCCGCTCCTGCGGGTGCAGGAGCATCTCCTCGCGCCTGGTGCCGGAGGCCTCCAGGTCGACCGCGGGGAACAGGCGTCGCTCGGCCAGGTCGCGGGCGAGGTGGAGCTCCATGTTGCCGGTGCCCTTGAACTCCTCGTACAGGCTGTTGTCCATGCGGGAGCCGGTGTCCACGAGGGCGCTGGCGAGGATGGTCAGCGAGCCGCCGCCCTCGACGTTGCGCGCCGCGCCGAAGAAGCGCTTGGGCGGGTAGAGGGCGCGGGCGTCGATGCCGCCGGTGAGCACCCGGCCGCCGCCCGGCGCGAGGTTGTTGTAGGCCCGGCCGAGCCGGGTCAGCGAGTCGAGCAGCAGCACGACGTCTCGGCCGGCCTCCACCAGGCGCTTGGCGCGTTCGAGGGCCAGCTCGGCGACGGCGGCGTGGTCGCGGTCGGGGTGGTCGAAGGTGGAGGCGAAGATCTCGCCCTGGACGGAGGCGCGCATCTCGGTCACCTCCTCGGGCCGCTCGCCCACGAGCACGACCATGAGGTGCACCTCGGGATGGTTGCGGGTGACCGCGGCGGCCAGCGCCTGCAGCACCATCGTCTTGCCGGCCTTGGGCGGCGCCACGATGAGACCGCGCTGCCCCTTGCCGATGGGCGCGACCAGGTCGATGACCCGGGTGCTGAGCGACCCGGTCTCGATGACCAGCCGCTCGTCGGGATGGACGGGCGTCAGCTCGTCGAACCGCGGCCGGTCCCGCCACTCGGTCAGGCCGTTGACGGACTGGACGCCGGCCAGCTTGCTCCCGGCCACGGAGGCCACGACGTGGTCGCCGCGCCGCAGCCCGAGCTGCCTGACCCGGTCGGCGGGCACGCGTACGTCGCCCGGCCCGGGAAGGTGTTCCGCGCGGATGAAGGCGGACTTCTCCTGCACGTCGAGGAGGCCGCTCACCTGCCCTGCGGGCGTTTCCGCGCGCTGTTGCGGAATGGTGTGAACAGACATGATGAGCCCCTTTGGGGGAGATGCGCCGACCAGAGATCGGCGAGTTCGATGAAGAAGCCGGGCCCGGATAACCTGGGCGGGGCTTGACGAGGAAAACCAGCGGAGCGGAAGCTCAACGCTTGTGGGGAAGATACCACACGTTCCGCCCCATGAAACGCCTAGCCCTCTTGGACTATTCCCGGACGGTTCTGGTGTGTTCTGCCGCGTGTCCCGGCCCGAACGCGTGACAATGTTCTTCATCGCACCACGCCGTGCGGACGACCCCCGGCCGGCGGTGCGGCGAAGGCACACAACCCCCATCAGCGCAGCGGCACCGTGTCAAGTGACATGCAGGACCCCTGCAACTCGGCGGGGGTTCCATGGACACATCCGAGCTCCTTGGGGGATCGCCATGAAGACCGTCCACTGCCCGCAGTGTCAGCACACGCTCGACGAGGGCCCGATCATCTACCGGTGCGCCCACTGCTGCCGCGCCGTCTACGCCGCCGACCTGGAGAACGAGTACGTTCCGCGGCAGCCCGTCGCCGCCTAACCTAGGCGGGATGAAGCACAGCCCCATCACCGTCTCCGGCGTCGAGGTGACGCCGCTCTGCGACGCGGTGGGCCCGATGGGCCCCGCGATCCGCCTCCCGCTCGCCGAGATGTTCCCCGGCTCCGACCCGGCGGACGATCAGTGGGTCCTGCACTTCCACTGCTACCTGCTGCGTGACGGCGCAGGCCGCCTCACCCTCGTCGACACCGGCATCGGCGGGGAGGACTCCCCGGCGGCCGGCTGGGCGCCCGTGCCCGGCGTCCTGACGGACGAGCTGGCGGCGGTGGGCGTCACGCCCGCCGACATCGGCACCGTCGTCCTCACCCACCTGCACAGCGACCACGCGAGCGGCGCTGTCGCGGACGGCCGGCCGGTGTTCGAGAACGCGCGCCACGTGCTCCAGCGGGCCGAGGTGGACTCGGCCTCCGGAGTCATGTCCGACCTGCTGCTGGCCCCGCTCAAGGACCAGCTCCACGTCGTCGAGGGGCAGGCCGAGATCGCACCGGGCATCCACGTCCGGCACACGCCCGGCCACACCCCCGGCCACCAGATCGCCAGGGTCGGCGACCTGGCCATCACCGGCGACCTCGTGCTCCACCCGGTGCAACTGGCCGACCCGGGCATCCACTACGCCTACGACGACGACCAGGAGACGGCCGCGCGCACGCGCATCGAGGTCCTGGCGGCGCTGAGGGCCGAGCGGGCGACGATCGCCACCGCGCACTTCAGCGAGCCGTTCATGCGTCTTTGATCCGTTACGGCACCATAGGCTGTCATGAAGATTCGTGTTGTGGCCGGAGTCGCCCTCGGCGCCGCACTGCTGGCCCCCGCCCCGGCGTCGGCGGCCACCGCGCCCGAGCTCTCGGGCGCCGCCGTCTACGCCGACAACGGCCACCGGCTCGCCCGCTACGAAGGCGGGGAGTGGAGCACCCTCGTCAAGATCGCCGCGCTGCCGCAGTTCGCCGTCTCGCCGGACGGCAGGAAGGCCGCCTGGGTGACCGACGGCGGCAACCTCCAGGTCAAGGACGGCGCCAAGACCGTCACCGCGGCCACGAAGCTCCAGGGCGGCACGCCGTGCCTGACCCCCGTCTGGTCGCCGGACTCGACGCAGATCGCCTACGTCGGCAAGGGCGAGACCATCATGGCGGTCAAGGCCGACGGCACCGGCAGGCGCAGGCTCGGGGCGTCCAAGGGCGTGTGCCATCTGGCGTGGGCGGCGGGCGGCCGTTACCTCGCGGGCTACACCGGCGAGGCCGACGCCGTCTACCGGCTCGACGTCAGGACCGGGAAGGCCGCCAGGGCCAAGGGCGTCAAGCTCGTCACCCACGTGCAGAGCCTGTCGCCGAACGGCCGCAACGCGGTCGTCGCGGTCCCCGCCGATTCCGCCGCGCTCGGCGACGGCAGCTGGCCGGCGGCCTTCAAGCCGGCCGTGGTCGACCTGGTGACGGGCCGGCAGCTCACCCCGGCCGTCAAGGGCCGGCTGATCGGCGCGTTCTACCTGGCCGACGGGCGGCTGGTCGTCCGCGTGGCGGGCGGCGCGCACAACACGCTGGTCGTGCTGGACGCCGCGGGCAAGGAGAGCCAGCGGGTCGAGGAACCGGCCAGGGCCAGGACCCAGGCCCTGCTGCAGGTGCTGCCGTAACGTGGGCCCGGTGAACGATTTCTGGTCCACCGTCAACCGGGTCGTCACCGGAGCCGCGGCCTACATCACGGACGAGCGGGGCCGGGCCCTGCTCGTCAAGCCCAACTACCGCGACCACTGGTCCTTCCCCGGCGGCATCATCGATGCGGGCGAGCACCCGGCGCAGGCGTGCGCCAGGGAGGTCGCCGAGGAGCTCGGCCTGGTGCTGGAGGTCGGCAGGCTGCTCGCCGTGAGCTGGGTCGACGGCCTGGCCTACGTGCCGTACGCGATGGTCAACTTCATGTTCGACTGCGGCGAGCTCCCGCCGGGCGCGGTGATCACCTTGCAGGCCGAGGAGCTGGACGACCACGGCTTCTACACCCACGAGGAGGCCGCCCGCCTGCTGCCCGCCCACGGCCACCGGCGGCTGCTGGCGGTCGCGCGGGCGCGGGCCTCGGGCAGGACGGCGTACCTAGCTCCCGGTGAGGACCGGCTGGTCGGCCAGGAGGGCTGAGGGCAGGAAGACCATCGCGGTCAGGCCGCCGTAGGGCGAGGGCGCGAGGGTGACCTTGATGTCGTGCCGGGCGGCCAGCCGGCCGACCACGAACAGGCCCAGCCGGTCGCTCTGCGCCAGGTCGAACTCGGGCATCTTGGCCAGCCGGTCGTTGAGCTCGTCCAGCTCGACCCGGGGCAGGCCGAGGCCGCGGTCCTCGATCTCGATCATCAGGCCGTGCGGGGTGCTCGAACTGCGCATGTCCACCCTGGTCTTGGGGGGTGAGAAGAGCGTGGCGTTCTCGACCAGCTCGGCCAGCAGGTGGGCCACGTCCGTGACGGTCGCGCCGAGCAGCGCGGTCTGCGGCGGCATGAGGATCTCGACGCGTTCGTACTCCTCGACCTCCGCGACGGCCGCGCGCAACACGTCGAGGATGGGCACCGGGTTGCGCCAGCCGCGCCCCGGGGCCTGGTCGGACAGGATGATCAGGCTCTCCGCGTGCCTGCGCATGCGGGTGGTGAGGTGGTCCAGCTTGAACAGGTCGGCCAGCAGGTCCGGCTCCTCGGTGGCCCGCTGCATGCCGTCGAGCTGGAGCAACTGGCGGTGCAGCAGCGACTGGTTGCGCCGGGCCAGGTTCACGAAGACCTGGCTGACGCCGTGCCGCAGCCTGGCCTGGTCGACGGCGGCCTCGACGGCCGTGGACTGCACGTGGTTGAAGGCGCGCACGATGTCGGCGACCTCTGAGGTCTCCGTCCTGACCTCCAGCGGCGCGACCTCGGCGGCCGTGGGCGGGCGGGTGTTCGTGCGCAGCCGCTCGATCAGCCCGGACAGCCGCACCTCGGCCAGTTCGGTGGCCGCGTCGCGCAGCCCGGCCAGCTCGCGGACCAGCCGCCTGCGGAAGCGCAGCGACAGCAGGATCGAGGCGAGCACGGCGAGCAGGCCCACGCCGCCGGCAACGCCGATCTTGATCAGGATGCTCCCGGCGGCCGGCGTCACCCGGGCCACGATGCCCGCCACGGCCTGGCCCTGGTCGCGTTCGAGCACGGCCCACAGGTTCTGGCCGTCGATCTCCCAGGTGGCGGCGGTGGCAGGCAGGCCGTTCATCGCGGCCTGGCCCCGGATGGCGTCCTCGGCGTCGAGGAACTCCTTGTAGACGGGCGAGGCGGCCAGCTGCTCGTACGGGCCGCGCAGGCCGCCGTCCAGGTGCGAGAGCGCCTGCGAGTACAGCAGCCGCCGGGTCGCCACCATCCCGGTGAACGCCTCCCGCTCGACGGCCTCGACCCGCCCTCTGGCCAGCACCACGACGATCATCGCGCGTTCCCGCGAGACCAGGTCCTTGGCCTCGCCGAGCATGGTGACGGCCCGCGCCTGCCGGTACAGCGACATGTCGGGCACCAGCACCATCGCGTCGTACATGCGGAAGGAGGCGTCCACGATCTGGCTGTAGCCGTCGATCACGGCCAGCGGCGCGACCGTGTTGCCGTCGACCTCGGCGCGGATGCCGGCCAGCAGGTCGAGCTTGGCGTTGAGGGCGTCGAGCTGCGTGCGCATCTCGGGCGACATCCCGCGCTGGTCCTTGGCCAGCTTGCGGAAGGCCGCCACGGCCCGGTCGGTCTGCCCGCGCTGCCTGGCCAGCTTGTCGGCGCCGCGCTGGGTGGCCAGGAACGCGACCGAGGCCAGCCGCTCGTCCTGGAGCTCGGCGTTGATCCGCTCCGACGGCGTGGCCAGGTTGGAGGCCAGTTTGTTGATCTCCAGCAGGCGCAGGCCGTCGCCGCCGGTGAGGCCCGCCGCGAACGCCCACAGCCCGACCAGGGACAGCAGCGGCACGAGCAGGAGGATCAGGAGCTTCAGAGCAATGGGACGGCCACGCGTGGGGGGCATGCGACCTCCGGGTGCATGATGAGATCGCCTCGCAGATTACACCCCCCCTTGGAAGGATTTCTGTGCGTCTTCCGCGTTCCACCGCCGGTTGGACCATCGGCGTCTTCGGCGTGCTCGCCTTCGCGCTCGGGCTCGTCGGGCTGCTGTCGCCGGACTCCCTGCTGGTCCTGCTGGGTTTCGAGGTGCTCGACGTACGCCCGTCCGGCGACTACACGCTGGTCTACATGGCGGCTTCGTCGATGGCGGCGGTGAACATGGGGGTCTATTACGTTTTCGCGGCATCCGCCGACTACACGCCGTTCTTCCGGTGGACCGTGCCGTTCAGGCTGGTGACGTTCGCGGTGTTCACGACGCTGGTGCTGACGGGGGCGGCGCCGGGCGAGTTCTTCGGCGTGGGGCTCTGGGAAGGCGTGGGAGCGCTGGCCACGGGGTTCGCGCTCTGGCGCGAGGGCAAGCTGCTGCCCTCGCGCCCATGAGCTCACGGCCTGGTGTCGTCGGGACGGCCGCCGGCCACCAGCCGGTCGCCGTCCGCCCGTTCGTGCGCGGCTCGCTCGCTCGCGACCCGTTCGTGTGCGACGCGGCCGTCCGTCACGCCGTCGGTCACGCCGTCGTTCGCGGCGCGGTTGCGGTCGCGTTCGAGCCGCCGTTCCAGGTCGCGCTTCTCGCCCTCCAGCCGGGAGACCCGGTCGGACGCCTCGGCGCGGGCGGCCCGCAGCCTGCGGCGATTCCTGGCCGTCCTGCGCGACCCGGCGCCGATCAGCCAGATCCCCGCCAGCAGTGCGGCCGCGGCGACCGCTCCCGCGAGGAACATCTGGACGTGGTCGAGCTGGTAGGTGTTGCCGAACAGGATGTACCTGGAACTCTCCTCCGTCGCCACCAAGGCGACGGCGCCGCCGGCGAGCAGGACCAGGATCAGACCCAATAAGACCATCCGAACTCACCCCTTGTCGTCAGAGCGCGTTTCTTCTGCCCTGACGAAGACGGGGTATGCGCATGATGGCGGGTATGAGACCCGAGCCAGGCCAGGTGCTGCATTTCTCCGAGGACCCGACCATCGAGCGGTTCGTGCCCCATGTCGCGGTGACGTCCTCGCTCGGCGAGCCGTACGTGTGGGCGGTCGGCCACGACCGCTGCCCCGACTACTGGTTCCCGCGCGCCTGCCCGCGGGCGATGGCCTGGCGCGGGCCGGACACGACCGACGAGGACGTGGCCAGGATCGCCGGCGCGGGCTGCGGCGACCGCGTGCACGCCGTCGAGTACGCCTGGCTCAAGGCCATCATGGACGTCCGACTGTACGCCTACCGCCTGCCCGCGGCCGGGTTCGCGCCGATCGGCGACCCGCCGCACGCCGTGGTGTCGAGGGAGCCGGTCGTCCCGCTCGGCCCGCCCGAGCCGGTGAGCGACCTGTTCGAGCTGCACGAGCAGGCCGGGATCCAGCTGCGCGTGCTGGACAACCTGTGGCCGTTCTGGCACGAGGTGACGGGCAGCAGCATGCGGTTCAGCGGGATCAGGCTGCGGAACGCGCGTCGATGAGCGCGGTCAGCTCCGCCACCGGCATCGAGGCGGGCGGCAGCTTCTCGCGGGCGACCCGGTTGGCCTCGCGGCGCAGCACTTCGTTGACCGGCGTGGGCACGCCGTGCTCGCGGCCGAGCAGGACGATCTCGCCGTTGAGGTAGTCGGCCTCGATCGAGCCGCTGCCCCTGGCCAGGCTCTGCCAGGACGACCCGCCGCCACGCTGGACGCCTTCGATGGGGACGACGTCCACCTGGTCGCCGCGGACCCGGCGCTCGTCCTCGGGGGTGGAGTAGGGGATGCCCGCGTGCTCGAACACGTTGATGGCCTCGGCGCGGGCCCGGTCGAAGAGCTCGACCATGCCGTCGGCGTGCCCGACGAGGGCTTCGACGGCGTTGCCGAGGTTGCCGAGCAGCTTGCCGTGCTTCCAGCGCATGACGTCGGGGGTGGCGCGGGCGAGCAGTCCGTGTTTGCCGAGATCGTCGGCGATCTGCCCGGCGAGGTCGTCCACAGCCTGGGGATGGCGCCCGACGTGCAGCAGGCCCGAGTACGGCCGGCCGTAGGCGGCCACGACGCCGGGTTCGAGGTGCTGGGAGGGCAGCCACACGCACATGCCGTAGACCCGCTCGGACCTGCGCAGGACGGTGCGCTCGTTGGCCACGCCGTTCTGGGCGCACACCACCGGCAGGTCGGTCGGCCAGGGATCGAGGGCGGCCAGGGTGTCCTGGGACTTGGTGGCCAGGATCAGCACGTCGTCGTCGCGGGTGGGGATCGGGCCGGAGGCCGCGGGGATGCGCAGGGTCTCGTCGGAGTCGGGGGTGATCAGGCGGAGTCCGTCACGCTTGAGCGCCTCGTGGTGCGCGCCTCTCGCGACGAGCACGACCTCGTGCCCGCCTTGGTGGAGGCGGGCGCCGATGGTGCCGCCGACTGCTCCTGCTCCGATCACTATGTAGCGCATTGTCCGAGAATGTCACTTCTTACTTCGCGAGCGCCACCTCGGTCCGCGGCATCAGGGCGGTCCCGCGCGTACGCTCGCGCATGATCGTCTTCAGGACGCGCCAGCCGTCGCGCACCGCGTGCAGGTTGCTCGCGCCGTGGATCCGGGAGCGCTCGTGGCTGGGCACCTCGTGGATGACCAGGCCGGCCTGGGCGGCCCGGACGTTCATGAGGGTCTCGATCTCGAAGCCGTCGCAGTCGAGCTCCATGACGTCCAGGTGGTCGCGCCAGAAGGCGTTGTAGCCGTAGCACAGGTCGGTGAAGCGGGTGCCGTACAGCATGTTGGTCAGGCCGGTGAGGACCTTGTTGCCGAGCGAGCGGATGGGGCTGAGGTCGTCGGAGCCGCCGCCGGGGGCGTACCGGGAGCCCTTGGCGAAGTCGGCGCCGTCGATGAGGGTCTCGACGAAGGAGCGGATCTCCTTGCCGTCGGTGGAGCCGTCGGCGTCGATCATGACGATGATGTCGCCCCGGGCGGCCTGGAAACCCTCGATGAGGGCGTTGCCCTTGCCCCGCCGGCTCTGCACGACGACCCGGAGGTCGGGGCGCAGCCTGCGCGCGACGGCGACGGTGTCGTCGGTCGAGTTGCCGTCGACCAGGATCACCTCGTCGATCCACTCGGGCAGCGTGGCGAAGACGTGGGGAAGGTTCTCGGCTTCGTTCATCGCGGGGACGATGACACTGACACTGGCGGCGAAGGGCTGCTTGTTCATGGGTACAAGGTGCACCTGCACACATGCAGCCCACTTGACACTGCCTTGCAGTGATCCTACTTATATGCGATCTCCACCGACCAATGCCTCGTCCGCCCGCGCGAGGATCTCGTCGACGGTCTCGGCGGGGGACTGCGCGGAGGTGTCCAGCCACAGGCCGATCCGTGGCGTACCGGCCCGCAGGGTGGCGTCGAGCTGGGCGATCGTCCAGGCGCCGGAGCCGGTCTTGGCGCGTTCGCGCTCGCGGCGCTCGACGGCGGCGGCGTCGGGCGCGAGCACGACCACCCGGAGCGGACGGGTGCGGATCCACCGGGTGAACCGCTCCAAGTCCTCTCCAAGCACCACATCTTGCACAATTGCTGTAAATCCGGCTTCGAAATACAAGTCCGCCGTTCACCCGCGGCCGCCCCTCACCCGCCGACCAGCTTCCGCACCCGGTCGGCGCCCACCGCCATGAGCAGCGTGGGCAGCCGCGGCCCGGTGTCCCGGCCGACCAGCAGCCGGTAGAGCAGCACGAAGAACGCGCGCTGGGCCGCCTTCAGCTCCGGCGTGGGCTTGGCGTCGGCGTCAAGGCCGGCCTGGAGCTTCGGCACGCCGTAGACCAGGCCGGTGAGGCCGTCGAGAGTCCAGTCGTCGAGGCCCTCGGCCAGCAGCCGCAACGACTCGCGCTCGGTCTGGCCGAGGGAGTCGAGCAGCTCCTGGTCGGGCGTCTCGCGTACGCGGGTGCGCTGGTCGGCGGGCAGGTGGTCGGCCACCCAGCGCTGCGCCCGGTCGAGCCGGGGGCGGGCCTGGTCGAGCTCGTCGACGGCGTCGAGGTCGCGCAGGATGCGCAGCGCCTGCTCGTCGTGGCCGGTGGTGATGTCGAGGATCGAGGCCAGCGTGCGGTAGGGCACCGGGCTCGGGGTGGCCGGCAGCGGCCCGGCGGCGGTGCCCACGGCGCGGGCGTGGGCGGCCAGCTCGGCGGGCTGGGCCTGGCCGGCGGCGACCTTGCGGGCCAGGGCGTCCCACTCGTCGTAGAGGCGCTGGATCTCCTGGTCGAAGGCGACCTTGAAGGACTGGGCGGGCTTGCGGCGGGCGTACAGCCAGCGCAGCACGGACGCCTCCATGATCTCCAGCGCGTCGGCCGGGGTCGGCACGTCGCCCTTGGAGCTGCTCATCTTGGCCATGCCGGTGATGCCGACGAAGGCGTACATCGGGCCGATCGGCTGCTCGCCGCCGAACACCTCGCCGACGATCTGGCCGCCGACGATCCAGGCCGAGCCGGGGGAGTGGTGGTCGACGCCCGACGGCTCGAAGACCACGCCCTCGTACGCCCACCGCATCGGCCAGTCGACCTTCCACACCAGCTTGCCGCGGTCGTGCTCGGCCAGCCGCACGGTCTCGCCGAACCCGCACTCGCAGGTGTAGGCCAGCTCGGTCGTCTCGTCGTCGTACGCGGTGACCTTGGTGAGGTCGCGCTCGCACAGCTCGCAGTACGGCTTGTACGGGAAGTAGTCCGCCACCTCCCGGCCGCCGTCCTTGGTCCGGTACGCCGCCAGGATCGCGTCGATCCGCGACCGCTCGCGCACGGCCAGCAGGATCTGCTCCCGGTAGGCGCCCGAGGTGTACTGCTCGGTCTGGCTGATGCCCCGGTAGTCGACGCCCAGCTCGGCCAGCGCCGCGGTCATCGGTGCCTTGAAGTGTTCGGCCCAGTTGGCGTGCGGGCTGCCCGGCGGGGCGGGCACCGAGGTCAGCGGCTTGCCGATGTGCTCGGCCCAGGACGGGTCGATGCCCGCGGGCACCCTGCGGAAGCGGTCGTAGTCGTCCCAGGACAGCAGGTGCACGCAGTCGAGGCCGCGCCGCCTGATCTCGTCGGCGACGAGGTGGGGGGTCATGACCTCGCGCAGGTTGCCCAGGTGGATGGGGCCGGAGGGGCTGAGCCCGGAGGCGCAGACGATCGGTTTGCCCGGGGCACGACGCTCCGCCTCGGAGATCACCTCGTCCGCGAACCTGGAGACCCAGTCGGCCTCTGCACTTTCCGCCATCGAGCCATTGTCGCGGCTCGCCGGGGTCATACGCGAACCGGCCGAAAATGCGGTGCGTTGCCGGTGAGCCCTGCAGTAGCCTCCGGCGCATGACGCCACCCCGTGTACGTCCGCCTTTCGTGGCCGACGAACGTACCCAGCTTGTCGGCTGGCTGGACATGCAGCGCTCGATCGTCCACTGGAAGTGCGAGGGGTTGTCCGAGGCCGACGCCCACCGGCCGGTCCTGCCGACCTCGCCCCTGATGACGGTGGCCGGTCTGGTCGCCCACATGCGCTGGACCGAGCACTGCTGGTTCGAGGTGCTCTTCCTGGGCGGCAGCGCCGAGGGCAACCCGCAGTTCCTGGAGGAGCCCGAAGACGCCGACATGCTGGTCGAGGGCGTCACGCTGGCCCAGCTCCTCGACGACTACGCCAAGCAGTGCGAGCGCTCCAACGAGATCGTCGCCGCCCACTCGCTCGACGACGTCGGCAAGCACCCCGACTTCCGGTCGGCGGCGTCCTCGCTGCGCTGGGTGCTGATCCACATGGTCGAGGAGACCGCCAGGCACGCCGGCCACCTCGACATCGTCAGGGAGCTGGTCGACGGGAACAAGGGCTACTACTGACCCTCACAGGCCCAGCACTTTCGCGGGGTCGGCGACGATCCGCTGGATGATCAGCCCGGCCGCCCCCAGCACCGCCGCGTCGGCGCCGTTGGCCGAGACGACCAGGGCGGGCGGCGTGCCGCGCATCTGCCCCAGCCGGGTCGCCAGCACGTCCCGCGCCGGGGCCGCCAGCCACGGGAACAGCGGGGCGAAGATGCCGCCGAGCACGATCCGGCCGGGGTCCAGCAGGTGCACGGCCGAGGTGAGCGCCACCCCGAGCGCCTCCCCGGCCCGCGCGCAGGCGGCCAGCGCGCACCGGTCGCCCTCGGCCAGCGCGTCCACCAGGGCGGCGACCGAGTCCAGTGCGCCGAGCAGGGCGTCCTGGCCGGCGTACACCTCCAGGCAGCCGCGGCCGCCGCAGCGGCAGGCGGGGCCGTCGGGGGTCACGACGACGTGCCCGAGCTCGCCGGCCAGCCCGTACGTCCCCCGGAACACGGTCCCGTCCACGACCAGCCCGGCGCCGACGCCGATCTCGCCTGAGACGTAGAGGAAGTCCGTCGCCCGCGCGCCGAACCACAACTCGCCCAGCGCCGCCAGGTTCGCCTCGTTGTCGACCGCGCACGGCAGGTCGAGCAGGTCGGCCACCCGTACGTCGCGCCAGCCCAGATGAGGGGCGTTGCGCAGCAGGGCGCCCTCGACCGTGCCGGGCACGGCCAGCGCGGCGCCGATGATCCGCAGCCCGGCCACCTCGGCCTCCGCGGTGACCTCCTTCACCAGGTCGCGCAGCAGTTGCAGCACGCCGGCCGGGTCGGAGCCGCGGTTGTCGGCCGGGCGGGTGCGGCGCAGGCGTACGGACCGGGTGAGGTCGACCACGCAGGCGGCCAGGTAGTCGATGTTGATCTCCAGCCCGAGCGCGGCCACCCGGTGCCCGCTCAGCCCCACGGCCACGCCGGGCCGCCCGCGCTCGCCGTCGCGCACCGCGCCCGACTCGCTCACTGCGCCGGCCTCCAGCAGAGCCGCGACCAGGCTGGACACGGTGGTCTTGGTCAGTCCGGTGAGCTCGGCCAGCGCCGCCCTGGTGAGCGGGCCGTGCCCGTGGACGGCCTGGAGTACCACGGCCAGATTGCGGGCACGCATGGAATCATGCCGGACCCCCCTTGACGCCACCATGCATGCCTCCTCAGGATTATGTACAGATTATGGACTAAAGGTAGGGGACGTCAGCAAATGTCATCCTTCACTCCGACACCAGCCGATCGCTTCACCTTCGGACTCTGGACCGTGGGCTGGCAGGCCCGTGACCCGTTCGGCGACGCGAGCCGTCCCGCGCTCGACCCGGTCGAGAGCGTGCACCGGCTGGCCGAGCTCGGCGCGTACGGCGTCACCTTCCACGACGACGACCTGCTGGCAGTCGAGCCCGACCGGGACAAGGCGATCGCCGCCTTCCGCAAGGCCCTGGACGAGACCGGGATGAAGGTCCCGATGGCCACCACGAACCTGTTCACCCACCCGGTGTTCAAGGACGGCGCGTTCACCAGCAACGACCGCGACGTGCGCCGGTACGCCCTGCGCAAGGTCATGCGCAACATCGACCTGGCCGCCTCGCTCGGCGCGACCACGTACGTGTGCTGGGGCGGACGCGAGGGCGCCGAGTCCGACGCGGCCAAGGACGTCAAGGCGGCCCTCGACCGCTACAAGGAGGGCCTGGACCTGCTCTGCCAGTACGTCCTCGACCGCGGCTACGACCTGCGCTTCGCCCTGGAGCCCAAGCCCAACGAGCCGCGCGGCGACATCCTGCTGCCGACCATCGGCCACGCCCTGGCGCTCATCAACGACCTGGAACACCCCGAGATGGTGGGCCTCAACCCCGAGGTCGGCCACGAGCAGATGGCGGGGCTCAACTTCGTCCACGGCATCGCCCAGGCGCTGTGGCACGGCAAGCTGTTCCACATCGACCTCAACGGCCAGCACGGCCCCAAGTACGACCAGGACCTGATCTTCGGCCACGGCGACCTCAAGAGCGCCTTCTTCCTGGTCGACCTGCTGGAGAACGGCGGCTACGACGGCACCCGGCACTTCGACTACAAGCCGCTGCGCACCGAGGACCCCGACGACGTGTGGGACTCGGCCGCCGCGAACATGCGCACGTACCTGATCCTGAAGGAGAAGTCGCGCGCCTTCCGCGCCGACCCCGAGGTCCAGGAGGCGCTGCGCGCCTCCCGCGTGGACGAGCTGGCCCGGCCCACCCTCGCCGCGGGCGAGACCTGGCAGGACCTGGCCGCCGACGACTTCGACCCCGAGGCGGCGGCCCGGCGCGGCTTCCACTTCACCCGGCTCAACCAGCTCGCCCTTGAGCACCTCATGGGGGTCCGTGGATGACCAGGCCGCTCAGCGTCCAGCTCTACACCGTCAGGGAACAGCTCGCCGCCGACCGCGACGGCACCCTTGAGCGCATCGCCGGCATCGGTTACGGCGCCGTCGAGCCCTTCGACCCGACCACCGACCCCAAGGGCTTCCGCCAGGTGATCGACGACCTGGGGCTCGCGGTGAGCAGCACGCACGCGTACGCGCTGCTCAGCCAGGAGCCCGCCGAGGTCTTCGACGCCGTCGCCACGGTCGGCGCCGACCTGGTGATCATCCCCGGCGGCGTCCCCGAGGCCGAGTTCACCACCCGCGACGGCCTCTCGCGCACCGCCGACCTGCTGAACGGCCTGGCCGAGCAGGCGGCCGGGCACGGCATGCGCATCGGCTACCACAACCACTGGTGGGAGATCGAGCCCAGGATCGACGGCCGCCACGCCATCGAGGCGCTGGCCGACCTGCTCGCCCCCGAGGTGTTCCTGGAGATCGACACGTACTGGGCGGCCGTGGGCGGCGCCGACGTGCCCGCCCTGCTCGGCCGCCTGGCCGGGCGCACCCTCGCGCTGCACGTCAAGGACGGGCCGGTGGTGAAGGGCGAGCCGCACACGGCGGTGGGGTCGGGCGCGATGCCGGTGCCCGAGATCCTGGCCGCCGCGCCGGACGCCTGGCGGATCGTCGAGCTCGACACGTGCGCGACCGACCTGTTCACCGCACTCGCCGACAGCCACGCCCACCTCACCGGCCTGGAGGGATCATGAGCAGCGCAACCAGTCTGGAGGGTTCATGAGCAGCGGGCCCGTGGGCGTCGCGGTCGTCGGCGCCGGGGTGATCAGCGCCCAGTACCTGCGCAACCTCACCGCCTTCCCCGACGTGCGGGTGCTCGGCGTGGCCGACCTGGACACCGGCCGGGCCGCCGTGGCGGCCCGCGAGCACGGCGTGCCCGCCTCGGGCAGCCTGGCCGAGATCCTCGCCCTGCCCGAGGTCGAGATCGTGGTCAACCTGACGGTCCCGGCCGCGCACGCGGCCGTCGCGCTGGAGTCCCTGCGCGCCGGCAAACATGTGTACGGCGAGAAGCCGCTCGCCCTGGACATGGACCAGGCGGCCAAGGTCATGGCCGAGGCCGCCAACCTGGGCCTGCGCGTCGGCGGCGCCCCCGACACCTTCCTCGGCCCCGGGCTCCAGGCCGCGGCGCACGCCCTGCGCTCCGGTCTGATCGGCGAGCCGGTCGGGATCACCGTCGCCTTCCAGAACCTGGGCCCGGAGTCCTGGCACCCCGATCCCGAGTTCTACTACCGGCCCGGCGGCGGCCCCCTGTTCGACATGGGCCCCTACTACCTGACCGCGCTGGTCTCCCTGCTCGGCCCGGTCGCCCGGGTCGCGGGCGGCACGCGCAGGGCCCGCGCCGAGCGAGTCGTCGGCTCGGGCCCCAAAGCCGGCACCCTGTTCCCCGTGGACGTGCCCACCCACGTCAACGCCCTGCTGGACTTCCCCGGCACGGCCACCGCCACCGCGACCTTCAGCTTCGACTCGCCCGTCAGCCGCAAGCTGATCGAGGTGATCGGCACGGAAGGCGCCCTGCTGCTGCCCGACCCCAACACCTTCGGCGGCCCGCTGCTGGCCCGCGGCCGGCACGACCCCGACTGGCGCGAGCTGCCCGTCGCCGCCGGCCGGGCCGGACGCGGCATCGGCGTGCTCGACCTGGCCCGGTCGCTGCGCGCGGGCACGCCGCACCGGGCCTCGGGCGAGCTGACGCTGCACGTGCTGGAGCTCATGACGGCCATCACCGAGTCGGGCGAACGCGCCGAGTTCCGCCCGATCACCTCGGCCGTGACGGCCCCCGAGCCCTTGCCCGCCGGATGGGACCCGTACGCGAGCACGTCGTCCTGACGGGACGGCTCAGAAGAGCGGCTTGGCCAGGCGGATCGTCAGGATCCGGCTGGTCACGCCCGAGTCCACCAGGCGGCCGTCGGCGTCGAAGGTGCCGAGGCCGAAGTCGTTGTCGTTGGCCACGGCGAGCGTCACCGGGTCGAGCAGGGCGACGCCCTCGATCTTGCCGGGCAGGCCGGGGATCGCCGCCAGGTCCACGGCCAGTGCCTTGGGGGCGACGGTGACGTTCGACGGCAGCGACGCCTCCAGCGAGGGCGTGGTGGCCGGGTCGTCGTGCCGGCCGCCGAGCAGGTTCGTCGCCCGGCGCAGGTCCACGGTGTAGAGGCGGGCCACGGCGTCGGTGCGCTCCTGGAGCAGCAGGCGGCCGGGGCTCAGCACGTTCAGGGCGGAGATCTTCATGTCGCCCTGCTCGGCCGCCGGGTCGAAGGTGGCCACGTTCTCCATGGTGTAGGCCCACTCGCCGGTCGGGCGGCCGGTACGCAGGTCCACCCGCAGGATGCGGGCCGTGCTCGACGCCTTGCCGGTCTTCTTGTCGGGGTTGGCGAGCGGGCTCTGCACGGCCAGGTACAGGGCGCGCTCGGCCTGCGAGACGCCGAGCGCCTCGATGCCGCGGTTCTGCTGCCGGGTCGCCAGGATCGCGGGCAGCGTCTCGTGGACCGGGTAGCCGGCGCCGGTGAGCTTCAGGCCCTTGGGGACGTACCTGGCCAGGACGCGGCCGTCGCCCGCCACGTGCAGCAGCGAGGGGGAGTACTCGTCCACCAGCCAGAAGCCGCCGCGGCCGTCGGTGACGATGTCCTCGGTGTCCAGGCCGTTCGGGTCGTAGGGGAGCTGCGTCAGGCCGTCCCAGGTGTAGGGGGGCTCGTCGTGGCCGGACTGGTTGGACAGGCCGGTGATCGGGGTGCCGTCGGAGGTCTTCAGCGGGATGCTCTCCACGATGCGCGCCGCGCCGTGCCGGACGGCCACGCGGACGATCGCCGGCGCGAACTCCGGCACCGGGAACGTGCGCCGCTTCTCCCCGTTGACCTTGGGCTCGCCGTTCGGGCCGCGGTCGGTGACCATCCAGTACTCGCCCGCGCGCCTGGCCGGGAACAGGCCGCTGCCGAGGCCGCCCAGCTTGACGCCGCGGGAGTCCTTGACGATGTCCGGCTCGAAGGCGGCCAGGTCGGGGGCGGGCAGCGTCACGTCGGACAGGACGCGCGGCTGCCGTCCCGAGGCGGCGTCGGCGGGCGCGGCGACGGTGGTGGCCAGAGCCGCGCCGACGGCCAGCATGGCGATGAACGAACGAGACATGACGCTTCCCTTGGCAGCAAACCTACAGATAAGGGTCGAAAGGTATCCGCGCTGGATGTCCTACCGCTGAAGGGCGCGTGAATTCGTCCCACGACATCACACGAAATTTCACGACGATCGGTGACATGTCGTACTAGATGAATGAGTCCAAGGCATAGCTGCGGAGATAGGGCGAGGATGTCCATTCTCGGGTTGTGACGACCGAACTGGACACCCTCGCAACCGCACTCTATGTGAGGGTCGACGATCTGCTGAAGAGTGCGCCGGAACTGGCCC